>JANLSI010000480.1:0-14019 GCA_031362345.1 Pseudomonadota bacterium | reverse complement strand
CGACAGCGTCTTTGTGAACATCAATTCCGCCACCTCCACACCACAGACCGTCACGCCCAACAGCACGGTCGATGTTGTCACCGACTATTCTCTGTCACTGCCCGCGAATGCGCCGCAGACTCAAGTCAGTGTGACCGGCGTGCTGCTGAAAGACGGCGTGCAATTGATGGACTTCAAGAATCAGCCAGCGACCAAGACCGCAGGCGGCTATACCATCAAGCTGCCGGTCGCCATTCCGGCTAATGCGGCACCCGGCACCTATGTAATTCGCCATACTGTCAGCGCCGGCACGACCTACGACACAGCCGAATCAACGTTTATCGTCAAGGCGGCCTAGTCGCCACGGGCTCACACGCGGTGATAGTGCCCCCACCCGCATGAGCCTTACCATTCGCCGCCAGGCGTGCACCGCAGGCCGCGTGGCGCTGATGCTCGCCGCGCTGCAGCCGTTGGCAGCGCCAGCCGATATCGTGCTCCAGGCCTGTGATGTCGAAGTCCAGCGGGCGAACGATACGTTGTCGAAAATCTTCCGCCACTGGCCGTTGCGACCCACTGGCGACCCCGTCGACAAATCACTGCAAACCCTGACCAAGCAGTTGGCGCTGCAATCCGAAGAGCAGCACCACCGGCACTGGCGTACCCATGTCCTGCGCGATTCCAATTTGAATGCGTTCTCAATCGGCGACGGCCATATCTTCGTCACCGAAGGCATGCTGCGTTTCGTCGCCAGCGAAGCCGAACTCGCCGCGCTACTGACACACGAATTCGCGCACCACGTGGCGGGGCATTTCTGCCTTAAGCCGCGCAAAGCAGGCTTGCTGCGTCGTATGTTTAGTGGCGAAGACAAGGTTGAACAGGGCATTAAGCTAGGCGAGTTGTCGGCCTCGATGGACGCGCAGAAAGAGCGCGAAGCAGATCGCATCGGGACCGTGATGCTCAAACGCGGCGGCTACGACCCGCACAGCGCTGTGCAGCTGGCGGCACGGATGTCGACCTCAGGGTCCCCAGCGCATTTTCAATATGATCAACGCATCGAGGCGCTGCAAATGCTGATTGCGGACAAGCCAGGCGCCAACTGGAACAGCAGCGATTCGGCGGCCTTTACCCACATGAAGGACGCTCTTCGCGACCAGCCACCAGCGCCTTAGATAGGCCCGAGTAGCAAGCGAGCTTAGGCGATCGTCGCGCGGCGACCGGAGAACGACGAGCACTGGGCCGCTATCCCACCGTCGGGGCAAACTCGTCCAAAGTCCGATTAGTACTGGCGCCTAACGATGAAATGAGTAGCCGCTACGACTCCGCCGCTGCAAGCTGGTAGTAGTCGTACGCAGCCTGTCCCGCCCTGATGCTGCCCGGGCCATCGCAACAGGCTTCCATCACCCCTCGCACCCGCGGCGCCGTCACATTGCGCGCGATGTCGCTCGCCATTTCAACCAGGATGAAACGCCGCGTACCGCCGTCGGCGGCATTGAGCTCCAGCACGGCCTGCGCCGTGGTACCGGATCCGGCGAAGCTGTCGAGCACGATGAAATCGCGATCCTCGATCAACGAGATTAAATATTTCACCAGCGCGACCGGCTTCGGAAACGAGAACTTCAAACCCATCGCGGCCAGTGCCGCCGATTGTGCTTGGGTACTGCCCAGGCCGCTGAGCACGCTTAGGACATGACTGGCCTGGCTGCGCTGCTTGATCGATTCAATGGCGCCAGTGGCGGTGATAACGAAACGCGTCAGCTGCCCTTTGCTGTCCGGCACCGGACCGAAGTCGGCGGCAATAAACTGCTGCAGAATAGATTTTGACGACCAGCCGCTCGCGACACGAACTGCACGAGCGAGTTTGCCGTCGCGAATTTCAGCATCGTCGAGATAATGCGGCCAAACGTCGCCACGCACCGCGATGCGCGCGCTTGCGACGCTCGCCGGGAAACCGGCCGGCAACAGCACTACGCTGAGCGGATTCTTAGGCCCGTTCTTGACAATAGTGTTACGGATAAAGGGCCGCGTGAGTTTACTGCCTGCGCCGACCGAAGGATCGATCACGCGCGGATAGGCGAACAACGCCGGCTGCGGCGCATAGGCCAGCACATATTCATGACAATGCTTGATCTTGGCTTGATTATCGAAATTGCCGGCGGTGCGCCACACCAAGGTGGCGAGATGGGCGCGCGCGCCGAACACCTCATCCATTAGCGCGCGCAGGTGATGCACTTCAGTATCGTCGATGGAGACGAAAATCACGCCGTCTGCGCTCAATAGTTCACGCAACAGCATGAGGCGTGGATACATCATGCACAGCCAGCGGTCATGACGGTCGAGACTCTCGCCCTGCGCGCCGACCGCCTCGCCCAGCCAGCGCCGGATTTCCGGCGCGTTGACGTTGTCGTTGTAGATCCAGCCGGCGGCGCCGGTGTTATAGGGCGGGTCGATATAGATGCATTTGACGCGCCCACTATGGGTCGGCAAGAGCGCCTTGAGTGCCAGCAGATTGTCGCCCTGCACGATGAGATTGCCGCTGTCGGGGGCGCCATAGGCGAGCGCCGGCAGCGCCTGTAAACGGCGCACCGACACGTGCGCGAGATGATCGATAACGGCCTGTTTGCCGATCCATTGCAAGCTCGGCATAGCGCGCCCGCTCAGTCGATGATGGCTTGATAGCTGAGCACGCGGAGCTGGCGCCGCAGCGGATAAGTCGACGACGGCAGCAGTTGCGTCAAGAGAATAACGGCCATGTCTTCCTGCGGATCGATCCAGAACGCGGTGCTGGCCGCGCCGCCCCAGGCATACTCACCGGGGGAGCCCATGATCTCGGCCTTGGCCGCATCGATCATCACCGAGAAGCCCAGACCAAAGCCGACGCCGCTATAGGTCGACTCGCTGAAACGCGGCTGGCCCATATCGGCCATGTCGCCGCGTAGATGATTGCGCGTCATGAACTCAACGGTCTTGCGGCCGAGCAGACGCACGCCATCCAGTTCGCCCTGATTGCGCAGCAACGAACAGAAGCGAAAGTAATCGGCGATGGTTGAGACCAGCCCGCCGCCGCCCGAGATCAAGGCTCGTGGCTTGAGGTAGCGACTGTCGCGCGCGCCGTCGATCTGCTTCAAGCCACCCTCGCGGCTGCGGGTGTAATTGGCGGCGAAGCGGCCGTGATTCTCCTCGCGTACGTGAAAGTCGGTGTCGTGCATGGCGAGCGGAATCAAAACCCGTTCGCGCAGGAAACAGCCGAAGTCCTGACCTGAGATCACTTCCAGCAACGCGCCAAGCACATCGGTCGCGACGCTGTAGTTCCATTCCGCACCGGGTTGACACAACAAGGGCAGCGCCGCGAGCGGCGCCATCAGCTCTAGCAAGGGGCATTCCGCGCTTTGAAAATCGACGCCGTGCCGGCGATAAAGCGCATCGACCGGCGTCGCCTCCAGAAATCCGTAGGTCAGACCGGCGGTATGGGTGAGCAGCTGCCTGAACGTAATGGGGCCGTTGGCGGCGACGGTTTCATAGTTCTCGGCATCGCCGCCACTGTAGACCCGCATATCGGCAAACATCGGCAGATAGCCTGCGATCGGATCGTCGAGCTGAAAATGTCCTTCCTCATACAGCATCATGATGGCGACGCTGGTGAGCGGCTTGGTCATCGAGTAAATGCGGAATACCGTGTCCTCGCCCATCGCCACACCGGCGTCGACGTCGCGCAGTCCGTAGCTGTCGAGATAGGCCACTCGCCCGCGCCGCGCCACCAAGGTCACCATGCCCGGCAAGCGGCCGCTGTCTACCCAGCCGCGCATCCATGGCCCGATGCGCGCCAGACGTTGGGCGCAGAGGCCGAGTTCTTCGGGAGTGGCACGTTGCATGGGCTTACCTCGTCAGCTTGTTACGCTCGGGAACCAATGTCCGAATGAATTCGGACCCAGCGGGTGTGACATCAGCTGTCCGCCGTTCTAGCCAGATACTGGCGGCGTAGATAACCGTTGTTCGCGATCAAAGCAACCACCACCAGCGTCGCGCCGAACAACTCGATGGGATGAAATACGTGGCCCTGCAACGCGCGCCAGCTGAACGTCACCACTGGCATGAAGTTAATCAGCAGACTGGAATTCAAGATGCCGATGCGACGCGAGCCGAAATTCCACGCCATCATCGAAAAGGTCACGCCGATCAGACTCAAGTACGCGAGCTGCCAGGCGACGCTGTGCAAGGCTGCCAAGGTCGGCACCTGGCTGTGGCCGGTTGCGACCAGCACTTGGGTCAAGAGCAGGGTGCCAAGCGTACCGGGGATCATGGTCAGCACGGTGATGCGCCAGGTGCTCCAGCCGCTCAGACGGCCGATGCCGGCGGTGTAGATGACCCAGCAGCCGGACCCGATCAGGATCGCGGTGTCACCCAGCAGCTGGCGCGTCGACTTGATGAAATCCGGGTTGCCGTCGGTCACCACCAACACTACGCCGGCAAACGCCAAGACGATGCACAGCAGGGTGAAGTTGGCCGGCCGGCGTCGCTGCAATACCCACAGGGCGAGGGCCGCTATGGTCGGTTGCAAGGAACCGATGACCACACAATGCTCGGCACTCGACAGCGACATGCCGATGAAGGCACCCATCGGCGAGACACACATGCCGATCAGGCCAAGCGCGATGGCGCGCCCGCCCAGGCCGCGATAGGACAGTGCGCTCCAACCCTCGCGCGCGATCAGGAACGGCACCAGACAGAGTATCGCCACACAGTAGCGAAACAGACTCAAATGGTAGGGATCGACTGTGACAAAGGCATCCTTGGCCACCGGCAGCTGTACGCCCCAGCAGATGACCGCGACCAAGGCTGCGCTGAAGCCGGGCATGAAACCACGGCTCATGGCCTGCCTCCGCGCCCACCATAGGCGCAAGGCAGGTCCGCGCGCGCAGCATTCAACGCGCGATCACGGGTAGCACAAGGTGCGAAGGATGGCTGCCGTCATGCCACACGCGATTGGTGGCGACGACGAAATCCGCCTCGGTTTCATTCGCGATCAACCCACCACTGTTGGTATTGCGATCAAAGCGCGGGAAATTGCTGCTCGAGACTTCGAGACGGATGCGATGCCCGGCGCGGAACAGATTGGCGGTGGCGACCATATCGATCTGCACTTCGTAGACGGTGGCGCTCTGCATCAGCACCGGGGTCGACAAAGACTCGCGATAGCGCGCCCGCAGTATGCCGTCGGTCAGGATCATGGCGCGGCCGTCGGGATACACGTCGACCAACTTGCCGGTGAAGTCAGTATCCAGCGCCGAGGAACTGACGAACAAGGTCAAGGACAGCGGACCGGTCACTTCCAAATCGCTTAGCAGTACCGCGCTGGTGTAACACAACACATCGGCGCGGGCTTCGACGGCACGCTGATCGCGCGGCCCCGCATTGGCAGCGATGAAGAGACCCGGCAGGAAGGTCGCGCCACCGCAGGTGCGCACCGGATCACGCGGATCGTAGAGATAGGTATCTGCCACCTCGGTGACGGGTAGAGTGGTCGATAACGCGCCGTCGCCGCTGCGCGTATTGGCTCGCCCGTCGCTGTGCAGATACCACTTTTCGAAACGCGTATCGGGCAGTGGCCAGTCGGCTTCCTCGCGCCACGCATCCAAGCCCATGATGAAGAGCTTGACCGGCTTGGCGGTCGCCACGCCGTTGTCGGCGTCCTTGAGCCAGTGATCGAACCAGCGGATCTGCATGGCCGTGACATCGACCACCGCGTCCATCGCCATCAAGCCGAAATTGCGCTCGGGATACACGCCACCGTTATAGCCATGCACCCACGGTCCGATCACCAGATGCTGATGCTCACGCGCCGCAGGGCTACCGCCACGGGCCTTCATGCCGATGTAATTGGCCAGCGTGCCGCCGAGGAAGAGGTCGTACCAGCCGCCGAAATTAAGCGCCGGCGCGGTGATTTTCTCGTAGTGCTCGCGCGGTGCAGCGGCGCGCCAGTAGTCGTCATAGGATGGATGGGCGAGCCAGTCACGGTAGTAGGGTGCGAGTTCGGTGAGCCCTGGCACGTCGCGCAGCGGCAAATGCTCGTAGGCTGCGGCGACGCCGTCGCCACCGGCAATGGCTGCGCCGAGTTCGGCCATGCCCGCACGACCCTGGCCGAGACGCCGCACCACTTCGCCGACGGCGAAGGTCGAGCTCGCCCACTGCAGCATGAAGCCCAATTGGAAAGCACCGCCCTGGTAGGTCCAGCGATCGTAGTACTGATCGGTGGTGATGAAGGGCGCCATGGCGCGCAGCGCCGCTGGCTGTTCGCTCGCCGCCAGCCACTGGGTGGCGCCGTAGTAGGACGCACCCATCATGCCCACTACGCCGTCGCACCATGCTTGCGCCGCAGCCCAGGCGATGGCGTCGGCGCCGTCTTGCGCTTCCTGGAAATAGGGATCGAACTCACCACCGGAGCCATAGGTACCACGGCAATCCTGCACTACCACCGCATAGCCGGCCTGCGCGACGCGCAGGATGTCGCCGGCCAGGAACAACAACACCGGATTCTCTTTGTTATAGGGCAGCCGCAACATCACCACCGGCAAGGGCTGCGTGGTGAGCGGGCGATAGACGTCAGTGACCAGGATGACGCCGTCGCGCATGGCGACCTCAAGGTTCTTTTCGATGCTCAGATTCATGGCGTTTGCGTGGCTGCCTGCGGCTTCAAGGAGAGTTTCAGTATAACGGCATTGCCCGCCCTGCACCGCCCTGCCGCTGCCTAGCGGCACCCGCGCCAGGCACACTTGCGCACCGCGGTTTATACTCGCCCGCACCACCCGGCCGATGATTCCATGCGCTACTGTTTCCAGCATTTTATTGCGCTGTCGGCGCTGTTGTTCGCCCTGCTCGTAGCTACTGCGGCGGCCGCTGACAAACCCCACGCCGCGAGCTTGAACAACATTCAACATATCGTGGTCATCTACGCGGAGAATCGCAGTTTCGACAACTTGTACGGCCACTTTCCCGGCGCCGAAGGTCTGGCCGAACTCAAGCCGGTGCAGTACTTGCAGCGCGATCGCAACGGCGAGCCGTTCGACGTGCTGCCGCCGGTGTGGCAGAGCGGCGAGGCGAAGTCCGCCGCACCACAGGCTGACCTGCGCTACCCCCAACAACTGCCCAATCGCCCCTTCGCGATCGACGACCCGCAGGGCGCGAAGCTCGGACTCGAAGTCCCCACTCGCGATCTTGTCCATCGTTTTTATCAGCACAAGGAACAGATAAATGACGGCAAGCTCGACCGCTTCGCGGCGTGGTCCGATGCTGGTGCACTGACCATGGGTTATTACGACGGCGCGCGGCTCGAGATGTGGCAGCTCGCGCAGGAATATACGCTCGCCGATCACTTCTTCATGGCTGCCTACGGTGGCTCGTTCTTGAATCACTTCTGGTTGATTTGCGCTTGCACGCCGGAATTCAAGGATGCCCCACTGGCGCTGCGTGCGCAGCTCGACGACGCCGGCCATCTGTTGCGCAGCGCCGATTCGCCGGCGCGGGCGATCGACGGCCCACCACGCTACGTCGCCGACCAGGCCGTCACGCCCGACGGCTATGCGGTCAATACCGTACAACCCTTGTTTCAACCCAGCGGCCTCGCCACCGCTACCGACGATAAGACCCGCGCCGATGACGACCAGCATCCGCTGCCCATACAAACCGCCACCACCCTGGGCGACACCCTGAGTGCACGTAGCGTGAGCTGGGCCTGGTACGCCGGCAGTTGGCGTGCCGCCCAGCAAGATGCGCTACGCGCGCCGCGCGAACGACAGGTGATCTACAAAAACGGACCCGGCTCACCGAACTTCCAGCCTCACCATCAACCGTTCAATTATTTCGCAAACTACGCGCCCGGCACGGCGGCGCGTTTGGCCCATTTGAAAGACGCCGAGGAATTCTTCGAAGCCATCGACTACGGCGCGCTGGAAGAGGTGAGTTTCTACAAGCCCAGCGCTAAGCTCAATCAACACCCCGGCTACACCGATGTGCTGTCCGGTGATCACCATATCGCCGAGGTCGTGCGCCGCATTCAGGCCAGTACGCTGTGGCCATCCACCCTGATCATCATCACCTATGACGAGAACGGCGGACTGTGGGACCACGTGCCGCCGCCCCACGGCGATCGTTTCGGTCCCGGCTCGCGCATTCCCGCCATCATCATTTCACCCTACGCGCGCCGACACTATGTTGACAGCACGGTCTACGACACCACCTCGATAGCCAAACTCATCACCCGTCGCTACCATCTCACGCCGCTGCCTGGCGTGCGTAGCGAGGTAGGTGACCTCACTGCCGCGCTCGATCTGGGGGACGTGCCCGCGCCCAAACACCAGCACAAGAAATCCAGGAAGCACGACAAGACGGCGCGCACGCAGAAGGACCAACGCCCGCGCTCACCGCTCGGGAAAAATTCGAAATCAGACTTGCAGATTTTTGACTCGCCCTAAGCGCAAACAGGCGGCCATTGCCGATCAAAAGCCGCGACCATCAAGCGCGCTTGAGTAGCCCGCTAGCGCCCACTATCATGCGGCCACCCGCGCTATGAGGCCCGTCATGTCGGCATCCACGCTCTCGCCACTCGCCGCCTTGCTCGCGGGTCACACGGCGGCACCCGCCATCGGCGCACCCGCACGGGCGCCGGCCAGTTATGCAACCGTCATCGCGCAAATCGAACAGATCGCCGACGACCTCGGCCGTATCGGCATCGGCGCCGACGATCGTGTCGCCATCGTGTTGCCCAATGGCCCGGCCATGGCCGCTTGCTTTCTAGCGGTGGCCGCAGCAACGGGTGCCGCGCCGCTGAATCCCAGCTATCGCGTGGCGGAGTTCGAGTTCTACCTCGACGACCTCGCACCCAAGGCCATGATCCTGCCCGCCGGCGAAGCCAGCTCGGCGCGCGAGGTCGCGGCCCGCGCCGGACTCCCCATCATCGAACTGCTGGAAGATGCCAGCCAGCCCGCTGGCATCTTCCAACTCGATTATCGTGCCCAGGCAGCGGCCACCGTGCAGCGCCGGCCCGGCGCCGCTGACATCGCCCTGCTGCTGCACACCTCGGGCACCACTTCGCGGCCCAAGTTAGTGCCGCTGTCGCAGGCCAATCTATGCGCTTCGGCGCGCCATATCGCGCACACGCTGCGCTGACACCGAACGATCACTGTTTGAACATCATGCCGCTGTTCCATATCCACGGCTTGATCGCGGCGGTGTTGTCCTCGCTTGCCAGCGGTGGGCGCGTGACCTGCACGCCGGGCTTCAGCGCGACGGCCTTCTTCGGCTGGCTGGAGGCCGCACGGCCAAGCTGGTACACCGCCGTGCCGACCATGCATCAAGTCATCCTCGATCGCGCCGCGCGCAACAGCGACGTCATCGCCCACGCGCCCCTGCGCTTCATCCGCTCCTCATCGTCGTCCTTGCCGCCGCCCGTCATGACGCGTCTGGAGGTGGTCTTCGGCTGCCCGGTGCTGGAGTCCTATGGCATGACCGAGGCTGCTCATCAGATGACCTCCAATCCGCTGCCGCCCGCGCCGCGCAAGCCGGGCGCCGTTGGCCTGCCGGCCGGACCGCAAGTACGCGCATTGCACGCCGACGGTCAGTTCTGCGCGGCCGGTGTGGAGGGCGAAATCGTCATCCGCGGCGCCAATGTCACGGCCGGCTATGTGAACAATGCGGACGCTAATGCCAGCGCCTTCGCAGCCGACCCACAGGGCGGCAAGCCGTGGTTCCGCACCGGCGATCTAGGGGTCATCGACAGCGATGGTTATCTCGCTATCAGCGGACGCATCAAAGAGATCATCAACCGCGGTGGCGAGAAGATCGCACCGCGCGAGGTGGACGACGTGCTGAGCGCCCATCCCGAGGTCCAGCAGGCAGTAAGCTTCGCCGTCAGCCACTCCAAGCTCGGCGAAGACGTCGCCGCAGCGGTGGTACTACGCGCCGGCGCCACCATCAGCGAACGTGGTCTGCGGGATTTCGCCGCGACCCAACTGGCCGGCTTCAAGGTTCCGGCGCGCATCCATTTTGTGGCCGAGATCCCGACCGGTAACACCGGCAAGCTGACCCGCATCGGTCTGGCCAAATTGCTGGGCATCGAATGACACGCGGCACATCACGCGCATGAAGCTCGCCGTCTATGGCGCCGGCGCCATTGGCGGCTTGATCGGTGCGCGTCTGGCGGCAAGCGGTGTCGAGGTCTCTCTGATCGCGCGCGGCGCACACAGCGCTGCGATACGCGAACACGGCCTCACTTTGAAAAGCGCCGACGGTGACTTCACGGTGCGTCTGCCCTGCGTCGAAGACCCAGCCGCGCTGCCACCCCAGGACTATGTGCTGATCGCGCTCAAGTCCCCTTCGGTGCCTGTCATCCTCGACCGTCTGCCGGCCTTATTCGGCGCCCGCACGGCGGTGATCTGGGCGGTAAACGGCGTGCCCTGGTGGTATTTCCACGACCTCGCCGGGCCCTATCGCGACCACCGTATCGCCAGCGTCGATGCCGACGGTGCGCAATGGCGAGTGATCTCCCCGCAGCGCGTGATCGCTTGCGTGGTCTATCCGGCCTGCGAAGTTATTGCGCCCGGTGTTATTCAACATCTCGCAGGCGATCGTTTCACCCTCGGTGAACCCTCGGGTGAAAAGACTGCCCGCGTCAGGGCCTTGTCCGACGCGTTGCGTAAGGCCGGCTTCAAAGCGCCGGTGCGACGGCAGATCCGCGATGAGTTATGGATCAAGCTGTGGGGCAATTTGAGCTTCAACCCGATCAGCGCCCTGACCGGTGCGACCCTCGCAGAGATTTGCACCGATGCGGCCGCCCGCACGGTGGCGCGCACCATGATGCTAGAGGCGCAAGCCATCGCCGCAGCCTTAGGCGTAACATTCCCTATCGACGTTGACCAGCGCATCGCCGGCGCCGCCGCCGTCGGCGCGCATAAGACTTCTATGTTGCAAGATCTGGAACGCGGACGTCCGCTTGAGACCGACGCCTTGGTAGCGGCGGTGGCGGAACTGGGCAGACTGGTCGGCGTGGCGACGCCAACTATACAGACCGTACTGGCGCTGATCGAACTGCGCGCACGTCAGGCGGCATCCACCTGACGTGCTACGCGGCCACTATCAGACGATGGCCTGGCTCATTTGCTCATCGACCAACAAGGTGGCCAGCCCCGAGGTGTAAGTATTGTAGCTGTGGCCGTGTTCGACCTCGGTCTCACCGGCGTCCAATACCCAGCCCGAAGAACTGACACTGTCGCCGGCATTGCCGGTCAGCATCAGGACATTGCTAGTAGGCGACATCGCGAGCACGTCGGCGGCGGTCAGCGTGATGGCGTTACCGCCTGTCCCGATCAGGTTGATTTCCTCAATGCCGGTCACCACCGATCCCGCGATGGTAGAGAGATCGAGATTCACGCCGCCGCCGCTGAGGAACAAGGTGTCATCGCCCGCGCCACCATCGACGCGGCTGTCCGAGGCATCGTAATACAGGTGGTCATCGCCGGCCGCGCCGTGCAATTGATCAGCGCCACTGCCGCCGCGCAGTGTGTCGTCGCCGGCGCCGCCATTCAGACGATCATCGCCGGCGTCGCCGTTCAAAACGTCATCGCCCGCACCACCGTTAAGATGATTGTTGCCGCGATTGCCGACCACGATGTTGTCGCCACTGTTGCCGGCGCCGTTGGTATTACCCGCACCACTCAGCACTAGACGCTCCTGGTGATGGCCCAGCCCATAGCTGACCGCGCTCACCACACGGTCGATACCGGCGTCGCTCAGTGTCCTGGTAATTTCGTCAGCGCGGTCGACAACGTAGACGTCGTTACCCCGACCACCTTCGAGATGATCGCGACCGACACCGCCATTCATCTGATCATTGCCCGCACCACCTAGCAGTCGATCGCGACCGCTGCCGCCGAACAGACGATCGTCACCCAAGCCACCGCTCAGCCCGTCGTCGCCGTTACCACCCTTTAGCAGGTCGTCACCCGATCCGCCGTCGAGATCATCGTCACCGCTATTGCCATTGATAACGTCATGGCCGGCACCGCCGTGGATACTGTCGTCGCGGGAATTACCATTCAGAGTGTCATTATCGTCACTGCCATCACGGCGACTGAGTGCATCATCATTGCGCTTCTTCATCAAATCTGTCCCTCTATTGGAGTGCCCATGCATCTTTCATGGTGAATGCATTGTGCGTGGGCCAAATATGCGGACTAAATCGCCGATTGCTAGTGACCGGCATCACAAATGCAGACGGTTGCTCACCACGGAAGGTCAATTGAATGGCAATACGAGCCGATGCGCTGAACCCATCAAGGCTTGATCTCGGCGGCCTCGAACAACAGGCGTATGCCGAGCAGGGTGTAGCGCGATTCAGGCGGATTCCAGTTGCGAAAGCCGCACCGCGCATACAGCGACCAGCTGTGCCAGGCACCGCCACGCCGCACATAGCGTGAGCCGCTGGGCGGGCCCTGGGGATCGGCGGGCGGCGAGTTGCGATAGGTGTCGGCGCCATACCAGTCGCTCACCCATTCCCACACATTGCCGAGCATGTCGTAGACGCCAAACGCGTTGGGCGCGAAACGTCCAACCGGCGCGGTGAAGGGATAACCGTCGTGTGCGCTGAGTGCGTATGGCTGCCAACGCGGCCAATTGACTGCGGCATCGGCGTCAAAGGTGTTGGCGATGGCGGACAGTCCCGCCGCATCGTCGCCATTGGGAAATGTCGTGTCGCTGCCGGCGCGGCAGGCGTATTCCCATTCAGCTTCCGTCGGCAGACGATAATGTCGTCCTTCCTGCGCGCTCAGCCACTGCGCCATCGCCACCGCGTCGTTCCAGCTGACATTGACCACCGGCTCGTCGTCACCTTGTTTGAAGCCGGGATTGGTCCAGGAATATTTTGGGTCACGCCCTTCGAAGGCATCACCGCGAACGGTCTTGTCCGGGTCGTAGGCGGGGTTGTAGCCGTAACCGCCGCTGCCGTCGGCAATCGATTCAGCAATGTGGCCGGAACGTTCGACGTAACGGCGAAACTGGCCAACCGTTACCTCATGCTGACCGAGAAAGAAATCCCGCGTGATACGCACACGATGGGCCGGTGCTTCGTCATCGATCTTGCGCAGGCGCGGCAGATCGTAATTTGGAAAGTGATGGGCGAGGTCTTGCGGCGTCGCATCGCTGCCCATGGTGAATTCACCCGCCGGCACGCGCACGAATTGCATGCCTAGCGAATTCTCCAGCATTTCCGGCGCTGCTGCCTTCGGCTGGCCACCAAGGACAGTTAGCCACAGCATTAACGCGGCCAGCGCGGTTCTGATCGTCATCGACTTTCTCAACACAGGGCCTCTTCACTACCCATCACCAAACCGGCCGATTAAACCACTCCGGCACGGATAATTCATCGGTTATGCTGGCAACCGCCTGCACACAACTTGCAGCGGGCTGCACGCGAGACTTCGTGACGAGACGGTGAAGCAATGTTATTAAATCAAGAGCAACGCGCACTGCGCGCCGCAGCTCGCGAATTCGCCCAGAGCGAAATCGCCGCCCACGCGCAGCGCTGGGAGCAAGATAACCTGGGGGTGCCGGCCACGGTCTTGGCACGCATGGCTGAACTCGGTTATTTCGGCATGCTGGTACCGAGCGCGTTCGGTGGCAGCGCGCTCGATATGCTGAGCTATGCCTTGGTCACCGAAGAGTTTGCCGCCGCCGATTGCGGCCTGAGCAATCTCATGAATGTGTCGAACTCACCGGTGTGCGCGGCCATTCGCGATTATGGCAGCGCCGCGCAACACGCCGCCCTGCTCGCGCCGCTCGCGCGCGGCGAATTGCGCGGCTGCTTCCTCTTGACCGAAAGCCACGCCGGCTCCGATGCTGCCGCCATCCGCACACGCGCCGTGCGCCACGGTGAGCGCTGGGTATTGAACGGCACCAAGCACTTTGTGACCGCCGGCCAAAGTGCTCAACTCGCCATGATCATGGCGGTTACCGATCCCAGCGCCGGCAAACGCGGCATCAGCGCTTTTCTTGCCC
>JANLSI010000479.1:0-8410 GCA_031362345.1 Pseudomonadota bacterium | reverse complement strand
CGTCGAGCAGTTTGGCACCCTTGGCAACCTGTTCTTTGGTTTCGTCCAAGCTCAGCCAATTGAGCATTGGCTCCTTCAACAGCGCGTTGAAGTTCTCCTTCGACAGCCGCATCAGCGTGCCATCGGATTCCATCGTGATGTTGGCATTACGCTTGGCTTCCGAAAGCAATGCTTCTTCGCCGAAGGCATCGCCATTCTTGAGAGTTGCGAGGACTAGTTCGGCGCCGGTCTTCGACGCCCGCGTCACCTTCGCGTTGCCGTGCTTGATGATGTAGTAGAAATCACCGTCGTCGCCTTGCTTGATGACCACCTCACCACTGCGCACCGGCATTTCCTGCATGCGCATGAACATCGCCTGGATGTTCGCGGGTGGCACCTGCAGAAAGGCCTGCGACTGCAGAATGCGTGTCATCCAGTCACAATCACTGTCGTCGCCACCCTCGCCGAGCATGATTTCGTTGACCTCAATACCCGATAGCTGGTCCCAGGTCAGAAGGATGTCGAGCAGATCGCTATCGAAGCGTGTGATCTTGCACTGGGTCTTGGTCTTGGCGGTTTGCTTGCGCGGCTGGGTGTTGGCAAGCGGATGCTTGGCAGCGTCGGAGCCACCGCGAACAGTCGTCGAAACTCCCGACTCATCGGAGAGCACGATTTCCCCTTCCAGCAAGTAGGTGGTCTTGCGATCGGTGTCGCCCGTCTTGAATACCACTTTGCCGGGACCGATGTCTTCCACAAACGCCTTACCTGCGAGCTCCTGGAAATTCTCGGCATTGAGTGCGTTGGGCGGGACCAGCGTCTTGAGGATGTTCTTGTCTACGAGTTGACCGTCTGCCATGGATTTTGACTGCTCGGATAAACGCCTGGGCTGCTGCTGAGAACTGCGATTAGGAATCCAGTCTGAACCTCGTCTAGAGGGCCGTCGGCGGATCGATCGGCGGTGGCCGGCGGCCTGTCGCGGCCTCGCGAGGCGCGATCGCAGTTGTTTATTGTATGCCGACACTATTAATGATGGGAACGGCTTTGTGGCCGCACCGCGCACGTGAAGCCAACATGCGCGGCGTCGCTCGTGTAGCAAGCAAAAGACGCGCGCAGGCGATCACGATGCGTCGCCGCTTAAAGGTTGTAGCCCCGTTCGTCGTGCTCGCCCAAGTCGAGACCTTCGGTCTCGATCTCTGGCACGACACGCAGACCAACCAGGGCCTGGGTCAGCTTGAGCAAGACGAAGGTCAATATCCCGCAGTAGATAACTACACTGACGACGCCGATCAACTGGACCGTGAGCTGGTGTCCCAGCGTGACGCCGGCTGCCAAGCCCTTACCGCCAAATTCCGCCGACACCACCACGCCCGCCAACAGCGTGCCGAGGATGCCGCCAACACCGTGCACCGGAAAAACGTCCAGCGAGTCATCGATACGCAATACGCGTTTGACAAACTGAGTGCTCAAATAGCAGACCACACCCGCCGTCAGCCCGATCAATAGAGCGCCCATGGGGCCGGCCACACCCGAGGCCGGTGTGATGGTGCCGAGACCGGCCACCATGCCTGTGACGATGCCAAGCACGCTCGGTTTACCGTGTTTTATCCATTCGATAGCCATCCACGACAGCGACCCCGCCGCTGCCGCGATGTGAGTGACCAGCATCGCCATGCCCGCGTCACCGTTGGCAGCCACCGCGCTGCCGGCATTGAAGCCGAACCAGCCTACCCACAACATCGAGGCGCCGCTGACGGTCATGGTCAAGTTATGCGGCGGCATGGCCGTCTGCGGGAAGCCGCGGCGATTGCCGAGCAATAGCGCGGCGACCAGCGACGCGATACCCGCATTGATATGGACGACTGTGCCGCCGGCGAAATCCAGCAACCCCATCTGCATGAGCCAGCCATTGCCCCATACCCAATGGCATACGGGCACGTAGACCAGTATCACCCACAGCACGCTGAAGAGGATGACTGCGGAAAACTTCATGCGCTCCGCATAAGCACCAAGCACCAGGGCCGGCGTGATGATAGCGAAGGTCATCTGAAACATGAGAAAGACGGATTCCGGAATAGTCCCCGACAGGCTGTCACGGGTCACTCCCGCCAACAGGAACTTGCCGCCGCCAATGAATTTGTTCCAGTTGCCGCCATTACCGAAAGCAAGGCCATAGCCCGCGATCACCCATAACACCGACACCAAGCAGGTTAAGGCGAAGCACTGCATGAGAATGGACAGCACGTTCTTGCTGCGTACCAGACCGCCATAGAACAGGGCGAGACCTGGAAGAGTCATGAACAACACCAATGCGGTCGCTGTCAGCAACCAAGCGCTGTCGCCGCTATTAACGTCATCGGCGCTCGCGAAGAACGGCAACGCCAGCAAGCAAAGCCCGAGCAGAATGCGCAACATGGAAAATCTCCCCGCTTTCGTTTTGTTATTTCTTGCTCACTGCGGCCGAGAATCCGAGCGGCGTTTGTTATGAGACTCCCTTCGGCGAGCACGTGACACGAGGCGCGTCGCGCTTACGCCTCGTCTCACGAAAACTTCACGGAAATCGCCCGCACAGAATACACTGGCTCAGCGCGGAACTGCCCAGGTTGTGCGCACGCAAAAAGATTTTTTAGTGCAGTTTAGATCGGCGCGCCGCCCTGCCCTTGCAGCAGCGGTCGCGGTAGCTTGTGCTTGAAATCAAGCGCCCACTATGGGACGGCCTAGAGCGCCGGTGCGCCGCCGCCTCAAAGAGCTTCCGTGCCCGTCTCACCAGTGCGGATGCGCACCACTTCGAGCAGTTCGGTCACGAAAATCTTACCGTCACCGATCTTGCCGGTGCCGGTCGCCTTCTTGATGGCTTCGATGACCGCATCGACCTGATCGTCGGAGATTGCGACCTCGAGCTTGGACTTGGGGAGGAAATCAACGACGTATTCGGCGCCGCGATACAGTTCGGTGTGGCCCTTCTGGCGTCCGAATCCCTTGACCTCGGTCACCGTCAACCCCTGAATGCCGATTTCCGACAAGGCTTCACGAGCGTCGTCGAGTTTGAACGGTTTGATGATAGCGGTGACCAATTTCATTGAAGCATTCCTCGTCGCCCTGTCGATGGCCGGAGCCTGCGGCCGGGGAGCGGCCGCAGGCAGGTTCGATCGTCTCTAATTCATGCAAAAATTACGACTAGTGCAGCTTGCGGACACGTCCGCCGCCTTACCAGACACTCGATACAGCGAATACCACACCGTTGCACAGGCCGTCCTTGCCGGTGATCGCGGTACAGCCGCTGTCGGCATCGTTCCACGACACGTTGAAGTTTAGCTTGCCCAGCGCTTTGCTGAGTCCTACCGAGTAATGGACATAGTCGTAGCCGTCGAGAAGGCCACTGGTCTTATCGCCTTCGACGGTCAAATAGCCGACCGTCACCGCCAGGCCAATGTCGTAGGGCGCCGTCACGCCGAAGGTGCCGAAACCATAGACGCCGGTACCGTCTTCGCCGAAATAATCAGGCGAAACGTACACACCGCCCTTGACCGTCGGGCTGTAGGTCACGCCGGTGAAAGCGTAATTGGTCTTGAAATACGCTTCTACGTAGTCGTAATTGGCGCCGGGGGAAGCTATCGTGGCATTTTTCGTGTTGACGATTTTGTCGTCTTCGTTCTGGCCAGGATAGGTGTAGAAGATACCGCCCACATCCCAGCCAATGCCATTAGCCAGAGCGCCGGCGAGGCCGCCGTAAATGTCGAGTTCGAGCGAAGCTCGGTTGTTAATGGCCTTGGCCGGCGTGCCGTTTGCCGCCAGCTCAACGTTGGACGCCCAGACACCGGCATAAGCACCGACCGGTTTGTACTGATAATCGAATCCACCCTGGATGGCCGGGCCATCGTCCGTCTGGGTAATGCCGCGGAACATATAGTCCGTGGTCAGTGCGACATTGGCGGCGAACACGTGGGGCGATTCGGCTTCACCCTCAGCGATCGCGCCCATCGACACGCTTGCGAGCGCGACGGCCGCGCCAATTACACTCAATTTATGCATCACTTTCATCTCCTCCGGACATTCAAAGATTGATCGCTCCCGGTGTGGCTTATGCCACTTCGCCGGTTACAGTTGACCATGCATATGCACCATGCATGCCATGGATTAAATAATAATTTAAAATTTGATAGTTACAAGACATTTGTAAACAATAGTCTTAGAAAGATGGATGAGTATCGCAGACTCTCCGCACTGTGACGAGGCCGATGCACAAGGATCGCACCATAGGGGTGCGCAATGCGGGCTGGCGGCGGGCCTGTGCGAGCTTTACCCTTGCCGGGCCCACGAGGATACAAACAGTGATCGACTTGAAAACGATAGAGAACATTACCGAGCGCATCGGTGCGCTGTTGCCGGCGGACTTGAGCGCGCTGCGGGGTGAGTTCAAGACTAACGTCAAAGCGTTGCTGGAGGCCAGCCTGACACGTATGGATTTGGTCACGCGCGAAGAGTTCGACGCTCAAAGCACGCTACTGCGACGCACCCGCGAAAAGCTGGATCGGCTTGAGATGCATTTGACCGAGCTTGAGGCTGTTACGCCTCAAGGTTGAGTTCGGCGGCGGAAAATATTTCGACGGACCCTAGCCGGCTTAGCTAGACTGTCAGCGCAGTAAACGTTTTTCGAACGCCGCGCAGGATGCGAGGCCAAATATGCAGGGAACGCATGTCACTCGCCATCGCTCTCAGTCGCAGCCAGGATGGCATGGATGCCCTGGGCATCTGTGTCGAAATCCATCTCTCCAACGGACTGCCGTCTTTCACCATCGTGGGTCTGCCGGAAACGGCGGTCCGCGAAAGCCGCGAGCGGGTGCGCTCGGCCTTGATCAACTCGGGCTTCGAATTTCCGCAATGACGCATCACTGTCAATCTCGCCCCCGGCGGCATCCCCAAAGAAGGCACCCGCTTCGATCTCGCCATCGCGATCGGTATCCTCGCCGCCTCCCATCAAATTCCCTTGCAAGCACTGGCGCACAGCGAATTTGTCGCGGAATTGGCGCTGGACGGCGCCCTGCGCGCAGTCGGCATGACTTTGGCGGCGGCCCTTGCTGCGCGTACCGCCAAGCACACGCTGTTCGTCGCCGACGCCGATGCGGATGAGGCTGCACTCATCGCCGACGCCGAAGTACACGCCGCACTGTCCCTGCGCGAAGTCTGTCTGCACCTGCAGAACCAAGTGCGGTTGCCGCGGCGCGCCATGCCCAAGCGCGATGGCGAGCGATCGCAACTGCCAGATCTGGTTGACGTCGTCGGCCAGTCCCGCGCGCGGCGCGCCCTCGAAATCGCCGCTAGCGGTGCTCATAACCTTTTATTGATCGGTCCGCCGGGCACCGGTAAGACCATGCTTGCCACGCGCCTACCCGGCTTGCTGCCACCCCTTAGCGAGGAGCAAGCGCTGAGCGTGGCGGCCATTCATTCCGTCGCTGGCCAGCCCTCGCGGCTCGACGACTGGCGCTCACCGCCCTATCGCGCCCCCCATCACTCAGCCTCTGCCGTCGCGCTGGTCGGCGGCGGTCGGGGCCCACGGCCGGGTGAGATTTCGCTAGCCCACCTAGGCGTACTGTTTATGGATGAACTACCGGAATTCGAACGTCGCGCTCTGGAAGCGCTGCGCGAGCCCTTGGAATCGGGACATATCACCGTCGCGCGCGCCGCTCGTTCGGTGCGTTATCCGGCCAGCTTCCTGCTGATCGCGGCGATGAACCCCTGCCCTTGCGGCTTCCACGGCGATGGTAGGAACCAGTGTATCTGCACCCCTGAGCGCATCACCGCCTATCGTGCCCGTATCTCTGGCCCCTTGTCCGAGCGCATCGACCTGCACGTTGAGGTGCCTCGTCAGACCGCAGAGCTGGTCTCTGTACACCGCCGTGACGAGGAAAACAGCGCGCTAGTGAGCGCACGAGTGCGGCAACTGCGTGCGCGTCAGGTCGAACGCCAAGAGAAGTTGAATGGAGAACTATCAAGCGCCGAGCTTGCGCGCTGTTGCGCGATCGCGCCAAACGCGCGGCACTTACTTGCCCATGCACTCGACCGCCTTGGCCTCAGTGCTCGTGGCTATCACAAAGTGCTCAAACTGGCGTTAACGATCGCGGACATGGCCGGCGCCGATATCATTGCCGAAGATCACGTTGCCGAAGCAATTAGCTATCGAGTGCTGGATCGGCGCCCGATCGCCCGATGATGTGACTCCTCGAACCTATGCGTCTAACGACACTGCGAAGCCCGCGCCGACTTGACGGCACGAACCGCGCGGCCAACGCTCAATCCAAACCGAGCAATTGCGCGGTTTGCGCGCGCGTCGCGACGGGACGCCCGAGCTCCAGGCACAGACGGACCGCTGCTTCCACCAACTCGACGTTGCAAGGCTGCCCTGCACCGGCATAGTCCTCCAGTCCCACCCGCAGATGCCCGCCTGCTTCGAGTGCCCAACGCGCCATGCCGGACGCCAGCACATCGCCGCCCAGCACGGCCACTGCCCACGGCAGGCGCGAACCTTCGAGCAAAGAGCGGTAGGCATCGAGGGCAATGCGTGTGGGCGGCAAGCCGAAAGCAAGACGTTCACTGAAATAGAGTTTGACGAAGGCCCCGCGTGGCAGTGCGCGCGCCGTTTCGTAGCTGCGCACTACGCGCAGGAAGCCGGGTTCGAAGATGGCCATATTGGGCGCCAGACCCAGCGTTTGGCATTGCGCCATCATCCAGGCAATGTCAGCGTAGCTATGGGTATAGAGCAGACTGCCTTGAAGTAGCGGGCGTCCATCGTCGCCAAAGGCACCGATGTTCAACGAACCCGGGTCGACATAGGCCATGCGCAGCAAGCCGGCTTGAGCCAGTAACGTTTGATGACTCCAACGGGCCTCGATATCGCCGGGCCAGTTGCTGGTTGGATAGGCCAGCGCGTCCGGCACCACGTCGTAGAGCGCGCGATAGAACTCGGCAGCCTTCGCTGCCATCTGCGCGGGCGTCGCGCCACCGAGTTCGCCTGGGCGGCCAAGGTCGTCGTGTTGATGGACTATCTGGGCGCCGGCCGCCAGGCAGACCAGTGCGTCGGCCGTGAGTTCTGCGACCGACACAGGCACATGGGGATTGCTAGCCTTGCGTCGCGAGCCGTTCAGCGCGACTTCGATGATGACGGGGTGCTCGGACGAGGTATCCATCGGCAGGCTCCTGTGTGTCGATTGCTAGGGCTGACACAATGGTCGGCCAGGACGAGCCAGGATTTGACCACCCGCGCAACTTCAATTCAACGCGCCTCGCGGCGTCGCAGTTCGGCGCGCGCTCTTACGTCAGCGAGTTGGTTACACTGGTGAGAGACTTGGCCCCGAGGAGCAGCAACGATGGACATCGGCGTGTTTTCATTCAATACCGAATATTCAATGCGCGCCGATCACCTGGCCCGCGCCGCCGAAGCGCGTGGCTTTGAATCGCTGTGGGTGCCAGAGCACACCCATATTCCGGTACCCCTGCCCGGCGAGCCTGCCGATCCGAATACTGGCATGCCGATGGCGGGCGGCAATCTGTTCTTCCTGCCCGAAGAATATCGCCATATGTCCGATCCCTTTACGACACTGGCGGCAGCAGCAGCGGTGACCACACGCATCCGCCTCGGTACCTGCGTGTGCCTGCTCAATCAATACCATCCCATTAACATCGCCAAACACGTCGCAACGCTCGACCGCCTGAGCGACGGGCGCTTTATTTTTGGCATAGGCGCGGGCTGGAACGTCGCCGAGATGGGACATCACGGTGTTGCGTTTGAAACGCGCTGGCGGGAATTGCGTGAACGCCTGGCCGCAGTGCGCGCACTGTGGTCGCAGGAACGAGCTAGTTTCACCGGTGAATTCGTGCAGTTCGCCGAGAGTTGGCAATATCCAAAACCGCTGCGGCCAGAAGGGCCACCGGTAGTTTTGGGCACGCTGAACACGCCCTTTGGTCGCACCCAGGTCGCGCGCCATGGCGATGGCTGGCTGCCGCTCGCTTTCGATGTCGACGAGACGGCCGCCAATATCGCCGATGTGCACAAGCAGATGCGTGCGCTGGGCCGCGACCCAGATCGACTCGAAGTCTCACTGTTCTTCCTGAACGACGAAATTCAATCGGCTGAGACTATCGCCAAAGCACGCGGCACCGGTGCCAAGCGTGCCATCATGCGTCTGCCAATCGGAAACGAAAGTGTGGTGTTGAAGGCGCTCGACGAATACGCGCACTACATCGCCTAGCGGCTGACATCGCCCCAGCCCTCGGATCGAATAGTGTGTCAGGGAGAGGACGTGCCGAAGCACGCGCCCCCCTCTCCCCAACCGCGGCGCCTAGCGGCGCCGCCTCTCCCTGGCCTCTCCTCGCCTCAAGCCTGACCGTGACGCAGCAGCTTGCCGGGTGTTGCACCCGTGCATTCGCCGTCGCGGAA
>JANLSI010000466.1:0-7422 GCA_031362345.1 Pseudomonadota bacterium | reverse complement strand
GTTTAACGGTAGTGCGGTTTGCTGGTCTCACGCGGTGCGTTGAAGTAAGCAATCCTAGCCCCAAGGGTCTACGCCAGATCGGTTCGACGCGCCACCGGATCGCCAGCAAATATACAATAGCCGAGCAATATTCGAGATGCGGCGATGGCGTGCTGCTTGCAGACTGTCCTGCCTATCTGTCATTCAAGGAACTCCCATGCCTGTACTCAACAATGTCGTCGCCATCTTCGCCGGTGCCAGTTCAGGCATCGGCTACGCAACCGCCGAGCTGTTTGCCCGCGAAGGTGCGAAGCTGGTGGTGGGAGCGCGCCGCCAGGCGGAGCTCGACCACTTAGTAACATCCATCGTCAGCAGCGGCGGACAAGCCGTCGCGCTGGCGGGCGACGTGGCCGACGAGGCCTATGCGCAAGCGCTGGTCGCCCTTGCCCTGGAGCATTTCGGCGGCCTCGACGTGGCCTTCAACAATGCGGGGGTGATTGCGCCGATGGGCGCCACCACCGATATCGCGCTGAGCGATTGGCGGCGCACCCTCGATACCAACCTGACTAGCGCGTTTCTAGCCGCCAAATATCAGATACCGGCGATGGTGGCGCGCGGTGGCGGCTCGCTGATCTTCACCTCAAGCTTTGTCGGCTACACGGTGTCCTTTCCTGGGATCGCGGCCTACTCGGCGAGTAAGTCCGGGCTGATCGGGCTCACGCAATCGCTGGCCGTCGAGTTCGCGCAGCAGAACGTGCGCGTCAATGCGCTACTGCCGGGTGCGACCGATACGGCGATGTATCGCGAAATGAACGATACCGCGCAGTCCCGCGACTTCATCACCAGCCTCTATCCCATGCGCCGCATCGCGACGCCGGCAGAAATGGCAAAATCGGTGTTGTACCTTGCCTCGGATGCGTCGACGTTCACCACCGGCACGGCCTTGCTGGTTGAAGGTGGGATTTCCATCAATCGGACATGAGCGACGCGAAGCTGGTCTAAGATTGCGAATGCCAATGCAACGAGCGCCGTGACTTTGCCACTCTTCGAAGCGCAAACGCGCCAGGCGCTGGGTCCCGGCGCGTGGCTGCTGCACGGCTTCGCCCTAGCCGATGCGGTCGCTCTGCTCGATGGCGTGGACGTCGTCATTGCCGGGGCACCGCTACGCAATATGCTGACACCGGGCGGCCGTGCCATGTCCGTCGCCATGACCAATTGCGGCGCGCTCGGCTGGACCTCGGATCGCAGCGGCTATCGCTATGTCCCACAGGATCCCCAGCGCGGTCTGCCCTGGCCAGCGATGCCTGCCGCTTTCAGCAAGCTGGCTGGCCGTGCCGCACAGGCAGCAGGATTCGCAGATTTCTTGCCGGATGCCTGCCTTATCAATCGTTACAGCGCTGGCCACAAGTTGAGCCTGCACCAGGACAAAGACGAGCACGACTTCGGCCAGCCCATCGTGTCGGTGTCCTTGGGCATTGCAGCGGTGTTCCTGTTTGGCGGGTTGGCGCGACAAGACCGCGCACTACGCCTGACGGTCGTCCACGGTGATGTCCTGGTCTGGGGCGGCGCATCGCGAATGAACTATCACGGCGTCGCGGCGCTAAGCGCCGATCGGCACGCCCTGACGCAGGACTATCGTTTCAATCTCACTTTTCGCAAAGCCGGTTGAAGGCGAAACGCGCCGGCACTCAAGGTAGACACGATCGCGATTAAACAATCGATACGCGTTTCGAAATAACTCCTGCAGCGCTTGCCACTGTGTGCCATGGCGTACGGAGCACGCCGTGCAAAAAGCATAGCTTGCTGTGCAGTGGAGCTGAATCGTGTCGCGCTTCACGCCCACCATTCTCGCTGGAGATCACCCCATGAACGGTATTGTTTACATCGTTGGCTTAGTCGTCATTACCTTGGCTGTGTTGGCGTTTTTTGGATTGCACTGATCGGGTCCACACACAGCGCCATAGATCTGCCCGGGCCGGGATCATCTTCGCGCCCGGGCGGGCCTGCTTGGTGGATGGTGCCTGTCGCCAACTCAACACTGGATCAAGCCGACAGGAAACGAAAAATGACAACGAAAGGCACACACAGCCAGGTCATTGCTTATGTGTTGTGGCTCTTCGGCTTTATGGGCGCCCACCGTTTCTATTACGGCAAACCCCTCAGCGGCACCTTGTATTTTTTCACCTTGGGTCTGCTGTTCATCGGCTGGCTGGTCGATCTTTTTCTGATCCCCGGCATGGACAGGGCCGCCGAACGGCGTTATGCGGACGGCGAGACAAACTACACGGTGGCCTGGGTATTGCTGACCTTCCTCGGCATTTTCGGTCTGCACCGTTTCTATATGGGTAAATGGCTGACCGCTATTCTGTGGCTATTTACCGGCGGCTTGTTTCTGCTCGGCTACCTCTACGACTTCTGGACGCTGAATGAGCAGGTTGACGCGGTCAATCGCGATCGTGATGGGCGGGTGATGTCGCTGACGGCGCCGTGAAAGGCCGCACCGACCGCTGCATAAACGTTACAGCAGCAAGGGTCGATCGGCCAGCTCGTTGCGCCCGGCATCGTGCGCTGGGAAAGTGTTCATCAAATGCCGGCTGACCGCTTCGATACCGCTGATCACACCCGCTTGATAATTCGCCGCTTGGAAAGCGGCTTCCATGGTGCGGCAGATCTCATCCCATTCCACCTGCGGGACTTTGGCGCTGATACCGCGATCGGCGACGATTTCGACATCACGGTCCGCCAACAGGAGGTAGATCAAGACGCCGTTGTTGTATTCGGTGTCCCACACGCGCAGCTGCGAGAACACTTCGATGGCGCGTTCGCGCGGCGTCTGCCCGCGCAATAGCGGCACGCCGTCCAGGGCGCCTTCGACTACAAAGCGAATCTCGCCGACATGCGCGCGTTCGCTGGCCTGGATGGCGGTTTCGATGGCCTGCACTGCAGCGCGTGGAAAGATGCGCCGGACCCGGCCTTGGGTCATGACGAGATGTCGGCATAGACGTCGCAAGTCCATCGCTACCACCGTCCCGACGCGCCGCCGCCGCCAAAGCCACCGCCGCCACCACTGAAGCCGCCGCCCCGTCCACCGAAGCCACCGCCCGTACCGAAACCACCACCGCCGCCTAAGCCACGCCCCATCATGCCGCCCATGAGCGTGAACAAAGAGGCGGCCACGCCGACCACCACGGCCAGCATCAGGCCGCCGACAATAAACCACGCGACGAGGGCGATCAGGCCGCCGGTGACGAACGCGCCGTGCATGCGACCGAATATCCCACGCGCGAACTCACCGACCACCAGGGTGACAATGAAGATGATGGGGAAATACCGTT
This sequence comes from Pseudomonadota bacterium, assembly GCA_031362345.1. GTDB lineage: Bacteria > Pseudomonadota > Gammaproteobacteria > JADJYF01. The sequence continues at coordinate 4,108 of JANLSI010000466.1, read as the reverse complement.
GCATACTCGCCACGCCACCCACCGGCTGCATGACCGGTGCCGCTAAGGGTTCACCCTCTGCGACTTTCATCATCTGCTCGACGCCGGCGGCAATGCCGCCATAGAAATCGTTCTGCTTGAAGCGCGGCACGATAGTCTCGCTGATGATGCGCTGGCTGGTGGCGTCGTTCAGGGCGCCCTCCAGGCCATAGCCGACCTCGATGCGCAGCGCGTGGTCGTCCTTGGCGATCAGCAGCAGGGCGCCGTCATCGATCTTGCTGCGTCCGATGCGCCACTGTTCGGCGACGCGCAGGGAATATTGTTCGATGGTTTCCGGTGCGGTGGTGGTCACAATCAGCACCACGATCTGACTGCCCTTGCGTGCTTCGAAGGCCTGCAGGCTGTGCTCCAAGCTCGCCTGCTGCGGGGCGGTGAGCGTTGCGCTGAGGTCGGTGACACGCGCCTTGAGGGCAGGCACGGCTTGCTCTGCCGCTGCGCCGCCTACCCCGCCGAGCGCGAACGCCAGGAACAGTGCTCTGATCATGACCATGCTGGCTAGGGCGCGCTGCCCTGCCCTGCGCTCGTCGCCGGGGTGGGCTGTGTGCCGAACTCGACCGTCGGCGCCTTAGCGATTGCCGCTTCGTTTTCGACCGTGAAATTGGGCTTGGTCTTATAGCCAAAGGCCATCGCCATCAGATTGGTCGGGAACGAGCGCACCGTGACGTTATAGTCCTGTACGGATTTGATAAAGCGATTGCGCGCGACCGCGATGCGGTTTTCGGTGCCCTCAAGCTGGGCCTGCAGATCGCGAAAATTCGCGTCGGATTTCAACTGCGGGTAATTTTCGCTAACCACCAGCAAGCGTGACAGCGCACTGGAGAGTTCGCCCTGGGCGGCCTGAAATTTGGCGAACGCCGCCGGATCATTGACCAGCTCGGGCGTCGCCTGAATGCTACCGACCCGCGCGCGGGCGTTGGTCACGCCCAGCAACACATCTTTTTCCTGGGCGGCGAAACCCTTGACCGTATTGACCAGATTCGGAATCAGATCAGCACGTCGTTGATACTGATTGACGACCTCGGACCAGCTTGATTTGGTCTGTTCATCGGTACTCTGCAAGTTGTTGTAGCCGCAGCCACTGAGACTCAGTGATGCCAGCAACAGCAGGGCCAGCCAGAAATTACGCATGGGGGGATCTCCACTGAATTGAGCGCCGGAGGACGTTGCTCACTAGGTTGGGGTGTCACCCGCCGTTTACAACGGCCTATCCTCGCGATTCGATGAATTTTGGTGGCAGTCTATTTTTCTGAGGCTGACTCGCCCATCGTTGAGTCGCCGTGCCTGGACAGGCGCGAAGCAGTGCGGAACACGCCGGAATCCCTCGCGTTCCGCTGTTCAGCTCCCCGACCAGTACAGCAGCAGCAGACTAGCGCAGACCACCAGCGACCACGCCTCGAAACACCAGCGCAGCGCCGCCGGTGCGTGTCGCAGTTCCATGAATTCGAGATACACCACGCGCAGCTTGATGAAGGCGATGACGATCACGGCCAGCGTCGCCAGACGATAGTCGCTGCCAAAGCCAAAGCCGTGACCGAACTCCCAGGACAATCCGGTCGCACCGACCAGCAGCAGCCAGACCGCAGTAGCGCGGTGAAGGAGTAGTCGCCTCATCGTCCTAACGCATCAGATAGACGAGGGCGAAGAGCAGGATCCAGAGGATATCGACCATGTGCCAGAAGCTCGCGCCGCTTTCAACGGCACTGATGTGGGCGTCGATGTCCGTGGCGTTGCGCAACCGCTGCCAGAGATAGGCCAGCACGGTCATGCCAAGCGTGACATGCAGCAGATGAATACCGGTCAGCAGGTAGTAGTACATGAAGAAATCATTGCTCGTGATGGTGAGTCCAGCACGCAGCTTTTCGCCGTATTCGAAATACTTCACGACCATGAAACCGATGCCGCAAAGAAAGGCAGCGACGAGCAAACCGCGCGCCAACGCCGCGCGATGCGCACGGACCGCTTCGACTGCATGGATGACGAACCACGAACTGGTCAGCAGCAGCAGGGTATTGAGCGCGCCTAGGCTCTGGTTGAGACTGTGCTGCGCGCTCGCAAACAGGGGCACGTCCGCCGCGCGGTAATAGACGAAGACCGCGAACAGCAGGGCGAAGACCACCATGTCGCCGAGGATGAAGACCCATACGCCGGCTTCGCCGGGTATGCGCTCACCCGCCGGGGCCGAGACCGCTTCCGCCATCGCCGGTATACCCAGCGCTAAGCTCGGTGCGCCGGTGCCGCTTGCGCGAGGACGCCCTTGCGCAGGAACACGAACATCAGCAGATACCAGGTGAAAAACACCACGAAGGGCACCCAGAACGCCAACAGTCCGTTCCAGGCGAACGGGCCAGTCTTGAAGAAAGTCAACAGCCCCCCGGGCACGAACAATACCGCGACCCAGAAGTTGAAGAATCCCATCCAGCGCGGAAACACCGGTTGCACGCTCTTGTCGCCCAGAATCGCAATACCAATAGCGAAGTTCTGCACGATAAAGGTGGTGAAGGGCATGAGGAACAGCATCCAACCCGCGTCATTCATCAACTGTATGAGCTCGGGCGCGCGCTCAGGACGGAAGGCCGCCACGCTCCACAGCACACAGGGCACGATGAAGAACACCACGCCGAGCGCGCCACTCGCGAGCTGCAGATAGGTGAGTATCGACGGCGTCTCTTCCATGCGTTTCATCTGCGCGGCAATCGCGGCGGTGAAGGGCAGGATGAGGCCCGACGACCCCATCATGACTAACAGCCCGAATCGGATCTGATTGGTGTTTGCGCCGTACATGCTCGCCACCTCAAGCGCACTCATGGTAGGTGACGGCGGTGGCATGAAGTGTGTGATTGGCCAGAATCCCAACGTGAAGAAGATCGCGAAAGCGATACCGCTCCACACGCACCACAATTGGTTTTTCGTATTCACGTGTCCCCTCCCCTGCTTGGCAATTCTTGTTCGATGTGCACCGAGATAATGCGCGGGCAAGCATGGCACAGCAACCTGGCTGGCGAAAGGTACAAGTACGATGTGCGCTCGCAGCGCGGCGCCGAGACGCGACGCATTGAAGCCTTGCACACTATCCGGTGGGGGCGTCCAGAAAGGCTGCGTTTACTGCCAGCTTTGCGCGCGTGCCTTCGGGGTCGAGCGCCGAGGCCTTGTCGAGCTCGCCTATCTCGGTGGGTACAAACCAGTGCAGGCGCTCTGGCTCGTCGTGATAGGAGGCCCACACCGCCTTGGCGACTTCCTCTGGCGCGATCAGACGGAACATGCCGGTGGTCGCTGCGCTGTTACGCAGGGCATCGGGAATGAGCGGTGTGTCGATGAGCCCTGGCAAGGTGTCGGCCACCCGCACGCCGTAGCGCGCAAACTCGGTCGACAAGGCTTCAGTTAAGCCCTTCACCGCGTGCTTGGTGGCGGAATACACCGCGATACCAGGCATGCCGAAAGTCGCGGACGACGACGAGGTGGTGAAGCACAATGAATTGGGTGTGGCCTTCAACAGCGGCGCGGCCAGGTGGATGCCGTTCAACACGCCAATGAAATTGACGTTGACGACCGCCATGATGTCTTCGAAGGATTGCTGATCGAACAGCCCTCCCTTGCCGATGCCGGCATTGTTGAACAACAGGTCGAGTCGCCCGCCGCTGGCGCTAGCGAATTCGGCAAGCGCCTGCCGATAGTCCTCGCGATCGGCGACATCGAGACGCCGCACCACACAATGGACCGCGCCGAGTTCGCTGTGCAGTGCGGTGAGGCCCGCTTGATTGATGTCATAGCCGCCGACAAACCATCCGCCGGCGGCAAACAGGCGTGCGGTGGCGAGGCCCATGCCACTCGCTGCGCCGGTGATGAAAATGCATTTTCTGCTGACTGCTGTCGTCATATGGCTGCTCGCTGAGGGCGACGGATTGATGAGCCGCGCTGTCGCTCATGATGCTTGGGTGCATTTTAGTGCTGGCCGAGTATAGCGAAGTCCCTACAGGTGGCATCGCAACCGTCCCGCGCGTATGGGCTCTGGCTGCTCGCTCGATAGGGTGTATGCCCGCCTCTATCGGGTGGTAGCTATCGCTCTGGCAGC
>JANLSI010000431.1:0-1588 GCA_031362345.1 Pseudomonadota bacterium | reverse complement strand
GCCGTTGGATCGACGCTGGCTGGCGCGCATGTTCGCGGTGCGTATGATCGGTGAGGCCTATAACAACATCACGCCCACCGCCTCGCTGGGCGGTGAACCCATCAAGGCCTGGCTGCTGAAATCCAACTGGGACATAGCGCTGCGCGACTCAGCGGCGTCGCTAGTAATAGCCAAGACCACCAGCATGTTCTCGCTGGTGACGTTCGTCGGCATTGGCGTGGCGATGTTGATGCAGCATGCGCGCGTGACGGCTGATCACAAGTTGGTCGCGGCTCTCGGCTTCGCCTTCATTATCTTGTCGGCGGTGGTGTTCTTTCTCATGCAGCGTCTGCGTCTATCGACGTTTGTCGCGCGCTGGCTGCGGCGCAGCCGCTTTGGTGCGCGCCTGAGCAGCGTGATTGCTGGCGCCGAGGACATCGATCGCCAGTTTGCCACTTTCTACCGCGACCACGGCACGCGACTAGCGTGGTCCTTCGTTTTCGCCATGGCCAACTGGCTACTCGGCGCGCTCGAGGTCTATCTCATTATGGGTTTTGTCGGTTATCCGGTCGGCTTCGCCGAGGTGTGGATGATCGAGTGCATGGTGCAGCTGGTGCGCACTATCGCGTTTTTCATTCCGGCCGGCTTGGGCGCTCAGGAAGGCGCGTTCCTGATTGCTGTTGGCGCGCTGACCGGCGTGCCCTCGGCGGGTGTGGCCACCGCGCTGGTGCGACGTTGCCGCGATGTGCTGTGGATCGCGCTCAGCCTGGTGGTGGCCAGCGCTTATGCAATCACTCCGCGGCGTTATGCACGCGGTGAGCTGGACGCGGCTGGCTCCTGAGCGGGTCGCTCAGACCAGCATGCCTTGGGCGCGAAACCACGCCACTGCGTCGGCGATGGCCTCACTGGCGGGCCGGCTCTGATAGCCAAGTTCGCGCCGCGCGCGGCGCGAATCGAAGTACATCTTCTTGGCCGCCATGCGCAGCGCGTCGGCGGTGACTTGCGGCTCGGGGCCATGGGTCAAGCGCGCGAACCATTCCGACACCCACGCTACTGGATAGAGCGCGCGACGCGGCAATTCGATGGTGGGCGGCTTGCGTCCGCACAGTCGCGCGACCAAGGTCAGGATGGTGCGCAGCGAGAGGTCTTCGCCGCCGAGGATGTAACGTCGGCCGATCGCACCGTGCGCGAAGGCTAGCAGATGGCCGTAGGCAACGTCATCGACGTGGGCCACGTTGAGACCCGTCGCGACGAAGGCCGGAATGCGGCCGAGGGCGGCGTCGCGCACCACCCGCCCGGTCGGGGTCGGCTTGATGTCGCGCGGACCGATGGGCGTCGAGGGATTGACGATCACGGCCGGCAGGCGGTGACTCGTCACCAGTTCGTCGACGACCCGCTCGGCCAGATATTTTGAGCGTTTGTAATGGCCGATCATGTCGGCCAGCGTGACCGGTGTGTCCTCGTCGGCGGGCGTGCCATCGTGGTGGTAGCCGAGCGTGGCGACGCTGCTGGTATAGACGATGCGTTCGACCCCGGCCGCGAGCGCGGCCAGCATCAGTGCGCGGGTGCCATCGACATTGCTCTGGTAGAGCTCGTGGTGGTCGCGCAC
>JANLSI010000045.1:0-2965 GCA_031362345.1 Pseudomonadota bacterium | reverse complement strand
CTGGTCGATGGTGACGAGCTGACCTTCATCATCGCGCGCCGTCGCCAGCATATTGGCGCGCTGCGTGGCAGCGTGGTCGGCACGCAGATGAGCAATCTTGGTCTTGAACAAGCGATCCGCACCATCGGTCTCGGTTTCGAGCGGGTCAAAGTAGGCGACCGCTACATCCTCGAACGTCTGCGCGAAGGTGGCTGGTCCTTGGGCGGTGAGTCTTCAGGACACATCATCTGCCTTGACCTGACCACCACGGGTGACGGCATCATCTCGGCGTTGCAGGTGCTGGAGGCGATGATAGGCGGCGAACAAAGCCTCCAGGATCTCAAGAGCGGCATGCAGAAGTGCCCGCAGACTTTGATCAACGTACGCATCGAAAAGAAGGTCGACGTGATGGCGCTGCCCGACGTGCAGCGCGCCGTGGCCCAGGCGGAAGCGCGCCTCGCCAACAGCGGGCGGGTGCTGCTCAGGCCGTCAGGCACCGAGCCGGTCATTCGTGTGATGGTCGAGGGACGGGACTCGACTCTGGTCGAAGAACTGGCCAAGGACATCGCGCGCAAGGTCGAAACCGCCGCGCGCGTTGCCATCGCTGAAGTCGCGGCCTGATAGCCAGGCCTGGCTTGTGACGCGCGCGGCGATCAGATCCCGCGCAGCAACTCGTTGATGCCGGTCTTGGCGCGGGTCTTGGCATCAACTCGCTTCACGATCACTGCGCAATACAAACTGTGGCTGCCATCGTCAGCCGGCAGATTCCCCGACACCACGACCGAACCCGGCGGCACGTAGCCATAACTCACCGTACGTGTCTCGCGGTCGTAGATCTTGGTGCTCTGGCCGATGTAGACGCCCATCGAAAGCACTGAGCCGGCACCGATAATCACGCCCTCGACCACGTCCGAGCGCGCGCCGATGAAGCAGTTGTCTTCGATAATGGTGGGCGAGGCCTGTATCGGTTCGAGCACACCACCGATGCCGACGCCCCCCGATAGATGGACGTTCTTGCCGATCTGCGCGCAGGAGCCGACCGTTGCCCAAGTGTCGACCATGGTGCCGGAATCGACATAGGCGCCGATGTTTACGTAGCTCGGCATCAAGATAACGCCAGGCGCGATGAAGCAGCCACGGCGCGCCACCGCCGGCGGCACCACGCGCGCGCCAATAGTCTCGAACTGGGCCTGGTCCATGCCGGCGAACTTGAGCGGCACCTTGTCGAAATAATTGCTCGCGCCGCCGAGCATGACTTCATTACCGGCCAGCTTGAACGACAGCAGCACAGCCTTCTTGGCCCATTCGTTGACTTTCCAGCCGTTGTCGCTCGGCTCGGCAACACGCAGGGTGCCAGCGTCTAGTGCCGACAAAGTATTTTCGATGGCGGCACGCAGTTCGGGAGCAGCGTTCTTGGTGTCGATTTCGGCGCGACGCTCAAACGCGTCATCGATGATGGCGGCCAGATCATTCATGGCATGACAGTCCTTGCAGTTTGCGCAGTACGGGTTGCATGCGCTGGGCGGCCTCGACGCATTCGTCCTGCGGGGCCACCAGCGCGATACGCAGCCGGTGTTTACCCGGATTGCCACGGTGGCTAGTACGGGCGAGGAAGCTGCCCGGTAGAACCAGCACCCCCGCCTCGCCGAGCAGGCGCTCGCAGGTGAGGAGGTCATCGGCATCGAGCTCGGGCCATAAATAAAAGCCCGCAGCCGGCTGAGCGACCCGTGAGACGGCTGCCAGCAACGGCACCACGGCGTCGAATTTGCGGCGGTAGAGGGCGCGGTTGGTGACGACATGGGCTTCGTCGGTCCAGGCCGCAATGCTGGCGTGCTGGACGTGTTCCGGCATGGCGCCACCTTGATAAGTGCGATAGCGGTAGAAGGGCTCGATGATGGCGGCGTCGCCGGCCACAAAGCCGGACCGCAGGCCGGGCGCATTGGAGCGCTTGGACAGGCTGTGCATGACCAGACACCGGCGGAAATCGTCGCGATCGTTAGCTGCGCACCACTCCAGCAGACCCAGCGGCGGTTGTGTCTCGTCGTAATAGAGCTCGCTATAGCACTCGTCGGCGACAATCACAAAACCATGACGGTCGGCCAAGGCCACGAGCCGTGCATAGTCGTCCGAGGTCAGAATGGCGCCGGACGGATTGCCGGGCGAGCATACATAGATGAGAGCGGTCTGCTCCCACACCGTGTTCGGCACAGCGTCCCAGTCGGGACGGAATTCGCGCTCGGCCGGACAATGCAGGAAGTAGGGCGTGCCGCCGGCCAACAGGGCTGCGCCTTCGTAAATCTGATAGAAAGGGTTGGGCATGACCACTGTATTTCTCGCGCTGCCGGCCGCAACCACACATTGCGCGATGGCAAATAGTGCTTCGCGGGTGCCGTTCACCGGTAAGACGTGACGTGCGCCATCGAGCAGCCCGTCGGCCAGGCGAAAACGGCGATTGGCCCAGGCCACGATAGCGTTGCGCAGTTCCGCCAGGCCGCGGGTAGCTGGATAACGCGCCGTACCAGCCAGCGACGCGATCAGCGCTTGGTGTACGCGCGGTGGGGTGGGATGCTGCGGTTCGCCGATGGACAGATTGATCAGCGCGCGATCCGTCGGTGGCTGCACCCGTGCTCGAAGCGCGGCGAGCTGTTCGAAGGGATAGGGTTTGAGTTCGAGCAATCCGGGATTCATGGCGCTAAGGCTGGCTGCCGTGGAGCGGCGGAGTATAACCGGAAAGAATGCGGTGCCTGCGTCATGGTTTAAGGCGCTTGATGATCGCTGTATCCTTAGGGCCTTTTTTTCGCCTTGGAATACAGCTATGACGCACAAGATTCTCCTCCTCGCGGGAGACGGCATCGGTCCTGAAATCATGGCTGCCACGCAGGCCTTACTCGCCGCGCTCAGTAGCCGCTTCGGCTTCCAATGCGAACTTGAGCAGGCGCTCATGGGTGGTTGTGCGATCGATGCCCACGGCACGGCGCTGCCCGCT
>JANLSI010000414.1:0-5627 GCA_031362345.1 Pseudomonadota bacterium | reverse complement strand
GCGTGGCTGGCGCGCGACCGCGCGGCCTGAGCGCGCGCCGCACGCCGCGTGGCGGCACCCGCTTTCTGATATCGCCGCTCAGCGCCCGAACGAGGCGCTCAGCACTTCGGTGTCGAGGTATTCGGTGAGCGCGACTATCTTGTCGCCGCGCCAGTGGTACACCCAGCAATAGGTGTTGTTGTAGGTGCCGCCCGCAACGGTCTTGGACTCGCCATGACCCTGCACCGCGACGTAATCGCCTTCGGCGAAAATATTCTCGACCGTGATGTGCAGATGGCCGTCGACCAATCCGCCCAGCGGACCGAGCAGACGTGCCAACAGATCGGCCTTGCCGTTGAAGGTGCCGGAAAACCGCGTGTTACCGATGATGGTCCATTGCACCTGCTCGTCGAGCAGGCCGAGCAAGGGCTCGGCATTGCCTTCACCGATCGCCTTGAAGCCATTGCGGATAGCGGCCTTGCGTTGAGCGTTGTCCATGGAGTTCCCCTTGTGTGTCATATGGAATGGTGATCGTGACGCGCCTTCCGACGATGGGCGCGCGTCAGCATAGGAGATCAGTTGCAGCACTGACAGGGGGCGCAGGTCTACCACTCCGACAGCCGTTGCAGTTCGCGCGTCGACCAGCGCTGATTGTTGACCAGGGTGTCGCAGATCGCGGTCAAGAGGGCGATGGCCAGCGCCGACTCATCGCGTTTGAGACCCTCGAAGGCGTTAACAGACAAGACCAGAAGATCGGTCGGCGCTGCAGCGACCGCATGGGCGGCGCGTGGCCCCTGTTTCAGCAGCGCCAGTTCGCCGAAGAAACTGCCGGCGCCGTAGACGGCTAGCCGCTTGTAATGATGGGCGGTGGTGCGCAATTGGATTTCGACCTGGCCACACATCACCAGATACAGTTCGTCGCCGGGCTCGCCTTCGGCGAACAGATTGGACCCTTGTTGCAGGTGGCGCGGTTCCAGATGGTGCACCAGTCCTTCGATCTGGGCCGCGTTCAGGAAACGCACGATCGTGTTGCTGGCCAGCGCCACCGCGTCGTCGATACGGGTGCGGCTATAGTCCAGCGCTTCGAGCAGCGCGTTCTCGGCGAATTCCAGCGCCTCGTCACGGCCGTTGAAGGTGCGCACCGGTGCATTGGAGCGCTTGTCGCTGACCAGTCGCAGGGCTTGCTCGAAGTCTTCGCCGACGCCGGTCTCGGCATGCAGCTCGCAGAACAGCAGCAGACCGCCGTGTTCATGCAGTCGGTTGGCGACTTGCTGCAGCAGTTTCACTGCCGTCAGATCGATATGGGTGACCTTGCGTAGATGCAAGATCACCCAGTTCGGTCCGTTCAGCGCCGGGCCCACTTCGTCGATCAGCCGGTCGGTGGTGCCAAAGAACAGGTTGCCCCGTAACTCGAAGATCACGATGCGCTCGCCATGCTGGTCGATCAACGCGCGTTCGGCCTCTGGCCGCGCCTTGATCGAACGTGCCTCGCGCGCGCTCGATCGGCGGGCAACGATCGGCGTGGCTATCTGTTCGCGAATAAATAACAAGATGGCGATGGCGACGCCGCCGCCGACCGCCGCCACCAGGTTGTAGAACACCGTGATGCCGGTCACGAGCACGGCGATCATGGCGTCCTGGCGGGTGCGGCGCTGACGCGCCCAGACCAGGATGTCGCGATCGGCAACGTCGAATGCGACCGCGATGATGACGCCGGCCAGGGCGCCTATCGGCAGCACGCGGCCGACCTCGCCGCCACAGGCGATCATGATCAGGAACAATACCGCGACCACCGTCGAGACCCAGCGCGCACCGCCGCTTTTGACCGCAACGACAGTCGCAGCAGTGGTGCCGGAGCCGGCGATGCCACCGGTCAAGGCGCTCGCGATCATGCCCAAGCCCTGGCCCATCAAGGCGCGCCGCGAATCGTGGCGCAGGCCGGTCACGGCGTCGGCGACCACCGCCGTGAGCAGGGTGTTGAGCGCCGCCAGTACCGCCAGGGCGGCGGCCGAAGGCAGCATCACGTGATAGGGCAGGTTGCTCAAACCGGCCAGCGGCAGGCCGAGGGCATCATCTTGAAAGCCCGCCAGCTTACCGATCAGCCACGGCGCCGGCACCGTGCCGCGGTGTACGGCGACCAAGCCATGAAAGGCCAGCGTGCCTAGCGCCAGACCAGCGATCGGCCCCGGCACGCGCGGCGCGAAACGCGGTACCAGTCGCACACCGGCAATGGTGATGAGGGCCGCTGCGGCCGGCAACCAGCGCCAGTCCTGCCAGTCCGCGCCGGCGCCGGCGCCAGCCAAGGCCGTGGTCTGGGATTTGATCATGAGCAAGGCGGAGCCGGTCATGAAGCCGCTGATAACCGGCGAGGGAATGTATTTGATCAGCCGCCCACCGCCGGACAGCCCAATCAGGAACTGCAGGACGCCGGCCAGCACGATCACCATGGCGAGTGCGACCATCAAGCCTGAGCCCTGCAGACCTTGAGTGATGAGCGCCGCCAGCGCGCTGGCGAGCAACACCAGGGCCGGGCCGGTCGGTGCGCTGATGACCCCCGGCGCGCCGCCGATCAGACCACCGATGAGACACAGCGCCGCCGTGGTGACGAGGCCGGCGTAGGCACCGCTTGCCGCATCGCCGGCGGCCACCGCGAAAAGTGTGACGCCTATGGCCATCGCCTGCGGCAGCAGAATGGCGGTCGCGGTCAGCGCGCCCCATAGATCGCCCGCCGCCGGCCAGCACGCGCGTACGTTCAGCGCGCAAGTACCTGTTCGACCAGTCGCACCCAGTAACTCGCGCCGATCGGAATAATGTCGTCGTTGAAGTCAAAGGTCGGGCTGTGCAGCAGACAGCCACCGCTGCCCGGGCCGTTGCCGATGAAGGCATAGCAGCCAGGCTTGACTTCGAGCATGTAGCCGAAGTCCTCGGAGCCCGTCACCGGCTCGACTTCGGTATTGACTTGTTCATGGCCGACCACCGCCTGCGCCGCGCGCGCAGCGGTTTGCGTCTCCTCAGGCGAATTGACGGTAGGCGGGAAGCGCTTTTCGTACCACCACTCAAGCCGGCAGCCGTGCGCCGCGCACAGACCTTCGGCCAGCTGCCGCATGCGCGATTCAATGGTCGCGCGCACGCTCTGGCTGAAACAGCGCACCGTGCCGCGCAGTACCACGGTCTCGGGGATCACATTCCAGGCCTCGCCGGCGTGGAACTGAGTGACGGTCACTACCGCCGGGTCGATGGCTTTCACATTGCGCGAAACCACCGTCTGCCAGGCCGACACCAGTTGCGCGCCGACGATGATGGGGTCGATGGCCAGATGGGGTAGCGCGGCATGGCCGCCCTGGCCATGGATCTTGACCTCAAAAATATCCATCGCCGCCATCGCCGCACCGGTTCGCATGGCCATCTTGCCGACCTCCAGCCCTGGCCAGTTGTGCAGACCGTAGACCGCTTCCATCGGAAAGTCTTCAAACAGTCCATCGTCCATCATGGCTTTGGCACCGGCCTCGCCTTCTTCGGCGGGCTGGAAAATGAAATGGACGATGCCATCGAAGTCGCGAGTGGCGGCCAGATGTTCGGCGGCGGCTAACAGCATGGCGGTGTGACCATCGTGGCCACAGGCATGCATCACGCCGTGGTGCTGCGAGCGATGGGCGAAGTCGTTCATCTCGGCGAGTGGCAACGCGTCCATGTCAGCGCGCAGGCCGATGGAGCGATCGCTGTTGCCGGCCTTGATGGTACCCACCACGCCGGTTTTACCGAGACCGCGCACGATGGCAATGCCGAAGGATTCAAGCTTGGCGGCGACGAAGTCCGCCGTGCGATGTTCCCGATAGGCCAGCTCGGGATGAGCGTGGATTTCGCGTCGCCACGACGTGTGGAGCTCTTTGCGTGCGGTGATTTTATCGACCAGGTCCATGCCAATTCTCCTCGCCTGTGGCCGGCACCGGCAAGGGATGTTGCGGTGCTTTGCTGTATTCCACTGCCACCACCGCGCGACGATTCCCTGAGCCCGACGGGCTTCTAGGTTAGGGGCAAAGGTCAGGGGCTGCAATGCGATGGCGGGCCGCGCCCGCCATCGCCCCACCCTAAAGTAGTAGCGCTGCGGCGACGATACAGGCAACACCGTATCCACTCGTCCAGGGAATAAAAATGACAACACCCGTGAGCTTCGATAGCGCTTCGGAACGTTTGCGTCTCGCGCTACCGCTCATGTCCAAGTATCGGATCCCGATCGCGCCGCTCAATTACGCCGTGTGGTACGCGTACGTCGCCGGCAGCAGCCCGGTGCTGCGCGATGTGATCGACCGCATGATCAACAGCGAACAGGCCATCGACGAGACCCTTACCCGCGAGCTCTATCAGCGCTACGTCGATCCTTCCGATCAGACCCGCGTCGCGGCGGCACAACTGACGGTTAGGCGCTTGATAGAAGCGATGTCGATATCGCTCGACACGGCTGGCAGCGAAGTCAGTCGCTACGAACAAACCCTCAAGAAAAGCGCCGCCCAACTCACGCCCGACATCGAGGCCGATGAACTGCGCGATGTGGTTGATGGGCTTGTCGCCGGTACCCAGCAGATGAACGCCGGTAACACCGCCTTGGCGCAACATCTGGAAGAAAGCCGCGGCGAGGCCGCCGCGCTGCGCGACGAACTGGCCAAGGTCCGCGTCGAGGCCCATACCGACCCGCTCACCGGCTTGGCCAATCGCAAAGGTTTCGAGGCAAGACTGCGTGCGTTGGAGACCAGCGAGGACTATACCGAACACGCCCATTGCCTGCTGATCGGCGATATCGATAAGTTCAAGAGCGTCAATGACAGCTACGGGCATGTGTTTGGCGACAAGATTCTGAAAATCGTCGCCAAGGTCTTTTCCAATCTGATCAAGGGCAAAGATTTGGCCGCGCGTTTCGGTGGCGAGGAATTCATCATCCTGTTACCCGAGACCCCGCTACGTGGCGCGCAAGTGGTGGCTGAATCCGTTCGACGCAGCATCGAGAAGGGCCGGGTGTTCAATCCCAAGACCGGCGAGGAAGTGCAGCGTGTGACGATTTCTCTGGGTGTGACCGAGTTAGTGCATGGCGAAGCCATCGAGCAGGCCATTGCGCGCGCCGACGAGGCGCTCTATCGCGCCAAGGCCGGTGGCCGCAACCGCGTCGAGTGTCTGCTGGCAGCCCCCGTGCTGCACGCGACCGGCTAGCGCAATAGCCCCACCCTGCGGCAGCGCCGGCCCGCGCCGATGCCGGCTCAGGCGAGTCCCGCGCGCTGGCGCGCTTCGATCAGCGCGCCGGCTATGTGACGGAATTCCTCCACGTTCGTGTAGCGCGCGGTGAGATTGACGCCAGTCACGCCTATCGCCGACAAAGCCACTAACTGCGCAGCCGCGCGAGCGGGTGAATCGAGATCAAGTTGCAGAAGTGGCACCACCTGCGGCGCGGGCTTGCCGACTGCGGCCAGGGCCTGGGTCAGGGCTGCTACCGGCTCGCGCAGTTTCTCGATATCGCCGCTCATCGGCATCCAGCCATCGCCGTAGCGCACCACGCGGTGCAGGACGTGCTCGCCGTTGCCGCCCACCAGGATCGGCGGCCGTGCGGGACGTGGGCTGAAAATGAAAGATTGGCCATGCAGGGTGACCACGTCGTTGGC
>JANLSI010000383.1:0-4219 GCA_031362345.1 Pseudomonadota bacterium | reverse complement strand
GAGTTGCGCGGTGTTGAACTGGGCTACGGCGGCGGTCGCTACCGGATCGGTCTGCTATCGATGGGTTTCAATCCCTTGTCGGTGTTGGCCCACACGCTCGCCATTCGCCATCTGCTGCTCACCGACGCCGTCGTCGATATGCGCAATCTGGCGCCCAGTGCGCCGTCGACCACGCCTTTCCCCGGCGTGCTGGCGTCGATGAATCACGGCTACGCGCTTAAGCTCGACAGCCTCGATGCACGTCTGGCGGTGCTGCTGGCGGGCGACCAGAAACTCTCCCTGAGCTTGCGTGGCAGCGACTTCGCGCCGCTGCGGGTCGGCACGCTCAAGGTCAACGCTCACTACGCGCCGGCGGGCGAACGACCGCCGCTGGACGCCAGCGGCCGTGTCCTCATCACGCAATTGAACCGCGGCCGCGTACGCCTGCTCGACGCCAACTTCGCGACCGATGTGCCACTGTCGCCGACCAGCGCTGCGCAGCGCGTCGCAGTGATGCTCGAAGTCGAACCGCCGACGGAATACGTCGAGCAACGTCAGGCGGCCCGGGTCGTCACCGCCGCCGACGGCAGCCAGCACCGCATTGTCGATCCGGAAGCCATCGCGCTGCGCGTGCGACTGGGTAACGACAGCCCGGCACGATTCGACATTTCCGGTCGCTATCATGGCGAGGATGGCCTGTTCCGTGGCCACTACCGGCTGGCTGATATTGCGCGTCTGCTTGAGTCGCTGGCAGGCGGTGCCGCGCTGCCTGAACTGGTCACCGACAGCCACGGCCAGGTGGAATTGGACAGCGTGAATTTGCGCGGCAACATCGCACTGTCGTCGCGTACCCGCGTCAGCGCGCTGGAGCGCGTGCTGGGTGCGACCGCCGCACTGCCGGCGCATGTCGATGTCGCGCTCGTCACCCAGGGCAGTTTTGATGCGCAGCAGTTCACCGTGGCCAGTTTGAATCTGAAGCTGCTGGACGCGGACTTGAGCACCCGCCTCGATGCTGTGATGGGGGCGCCTTTGAGCGTGCCCTATGGGGCACCGCTCAGCGTGCTTGAGTCGCCACGCGAACTGGCGCGCCTGGCGCTCGGGCCGTTACCACTGGCCTGGCTGCAAGGACTCGCCCAGGGCTACACCCTCAATGGCGAGCTGCTCGGTCCCTATGCCATCGCTATCGACACCCAGAAACGCATCCGCCTTGAGGCGCTCGCACCGAGCGCGCTGAGCGGCGTGCGCGTCGCCGCCATCGGTGCCGCGAGTGCCGACGTGACGGCGCCTGCGGCGGTGACGGTGCTGGTCGACGAACTCAACCTGGCTACCAAGCTCTCGGCGAGTTGGTCGGCGGATTTTCTGCGCTTTAACTTGGACGATACCCAGATCCTTATCGGCGCGAACAAGCTGGCGGAATTTAGCGTCAAGGCCGCCAGCAGGCACGGCGAAGACCCCACGCGTACCTGGCGTGTGCGCACCGCTGCCATGCTCAATTACGACGCCCTCAGGGCGCTGCCAGCGGCGGCCGAGCGGCTCAAGGACTATCCCTTGCCGGCGGGCTTGAGTCTCGCCGTCAAAGGCATCCTCACCCAGCACGCTCAGGCCTTGTCGGTAGAGGATGCGCAGCTTGAGCTTAGCGCGCCCGCCACCCCACAACTGGTGAAAGTGGCCGGTTTGCAGCCGTTTCACTTCACCCTCGGCGACACGCTCAAACTCAACAACGCCCAGGGCGATCTCGCTACGCTCGCGACGCGCGGCATCGATCTCGCCTGGCTCAACCCGCTGCTCCCGGGTGTGATCTTGAACGGACGTCTTGCCAGCGCCGACTTCAAACTGATCGCACCCAGCGCCGGCACCTTGGCCTTGACCGCCGCTGGCCCGCTCAACATTGAAGGCTTAGCCGTGCGCCGCGAAGGCGTCGAGCTGCTGCGTGGTCTCGCCATCAGGGGCATGCCCGATCTTCAGTACAGCTCAAGCGACAGCCGCGCCTCGCTCAAAGATTTGAGCATCCGCAGCGGCCGGGCCAATCTTATCAGCGGCGATCTCGACGTCGCCGTGCACCACGAAACAGATCAGCCGCCGCAGGTGGCGACCAAGGGCCGCCTCACGCTGGACATCGCGCAACTTGCCGCCCAACCGCTGGTGGCCGCTGCGCTGGCCGAGCCACTGCCGGCGATACCGCTGCATGGGACGCTTGATTTCGATCTCGGTGTAAAGGGTGAGACCATCAGCGTCAGGCGTAGTCAGGCCCACGTCACCATCGGCGAGCGCGCGACGCTCAGTGTCGACGCGAGTCCCGGGCTGGTGATCAGAACCCGTCTCGCCAAAGGCGAAGATCTTGCCCAGCATTTTGTTGGCGCAGCGGCGCTCGACATCAAGGATCTGTCGTCCGAAACCCTCAATCGTTTCGTGCCGCTCGCTCCGTTGAGTTTCGCCGAGATCAATTCCAGTTTGCGCATTCGCTCCGACGGCAAGATTCTGCGCGCAACTACCCTCGCGCCGTTGGGTGTCGATGCGGCGCGCGTCAATGACGGCACACGTGAACTGCTGCGCGAGTTCTCGCTCAAGACCAATGCCAGCGTCAGCTTCGAGGGCCATGAGATCCGCGCGCGACTCAAGGATCTCGCCCTCAGCTTTGCCGCGCAGCCGGCCACGCCGGCCTTGACCGGCTATATCACCGCCCATATCGATCCCGACCAGGCGGTCGCTCTGACGCTGCTCGATGCCAAGCTTGACGCCGATCTGCCGCAGCTGCTGGCGCAGCCCGCCGTGCTGCCCGCGCATAAACTGAAGAGCGGCACGCTGGCTTTTGAAGTCGCGATTGATCCAGCGCGCAAGATCACAGCCAACGCCGTACTCGATCATCTCAGTGCCGATGAAGCACTCGCGATCAAGACCTTCGAACTGCCGGTGAGCGGAGAAATGGCGGCCGACGGGCATGGTTTCTCATTCACTGCACCCTTGCTCGGACGCGGCAAGTCGGGTGTCAGCAATGCCACGGTCAGCGGGCATTTCGCGCCACAGCCCGACGAGGCGCAGGTGCTGAATCTCGATATCGCGAGTGAAGTTTTCTATTTGAACGACATCCTCGCCACGGCGCAGGCGATCAGGACCGGCTCAGCCGCACCGCCGACGGACCAGGCTACGCCTGGCGAACCGGCCAAAGCGATCAAGCTTGCGCTGAACGAAACGCCCGACACCCAAGCCGTGTGGAAAGTGCTGCCGCCGGCGGTGATGGTCAATCTGCAAGTCGACAAGCTGTTCTATACCGATTACCTGGCCTTCACCGATGTCGGCGGTCAGCTCGACGTGCGCAGGCGCAAACTCGCTTTCAACGGTATCAAAGCCCATTTCCATAACAGTGCGTTACGCTTCGACGGTCTGACAAGTTTCGACGCGCAGGCCGCGCAACCCTACAACCTCGATCTGACCGGCACCATCAAAGACTTCAACCTCAGTCAGTTCTTCACCGAACTGGTGCCAGGCGAAAAGCCGCGCATCGAGGGTCTGTTCGGTGGCGACGTCAAGGCCTTTGGCCAGTTCCCGAATTTCTCGCAGCTACGCAACAAGATTTTGTTCGACATCCGCATGCAGAGCCGCGATGGCCTGTTCCGTACCCTGCCGCCGGACAGCGGCCTGGTGCTCGGTGCCACGGACGTGCTCGGTGTGGTCGGTGAAGCCTTGTCCTATGTGCCTACCGGCGGTTTCGGTGCCGGCACCATCGCGCGCCTGGTGAATTACATCGTGCGCATCGATTACGACACCATCGATATCCATCTGATGCGCGACGAGTCGCGCAACGTCACCATCGAACAGTTCCAGGTCTTGAGTCCGACCGTCGCACTGACCGCGAGCGGCGGCATCGACTATCAGGAGGGCAGCGACATCTTCGACAGTCCGCTCGAACTGACTGCCCATCTCGACATGCTCGGCCGCGGCGCGGCGATCCTCTACAGCATGGATCTGATGCAGGACGCGCAGAACCCGCTCGGTTACTGGCGCGGCCCGGAATTCCGTATCTGGGGTACAGCGTCGGACGCCCATTCGAACTTCGAGGAAGTGATCAACCAGGCCGCCGATGGCACCACCAAGGGCGCCTTTCTGCGTCCGATCGCCGGTCTCATCGGCAATCTTAAATACCGCTGGTTCAACCGCGACAGCCGCAAGCGCGAGGCCTTGTTGCGCGAGCGTCGCGAGCGGGCTGCGGCGCCGAGCGCAACGGCCAGCTCGGGCGAGGTAC
>JANLSI010000375.1:0-3503 GCA_031362345.1 Pseudomonadota bacterium | reverse complement strand
TTCCGCGCCACCGCGTCGCGACTTACTCCACCGTAATAGTGATCGCCTTCGACGCAACCGGCGGTTGGTGGGGCACATGGGCGAAATCGCCAAGCAGGAGTTGCAGAGTATGTTTGCCCGGCGCGAGGGTCACGGTGGTCTCGGTTTGCCCGCCACCGAAATGGCGATGCTGATCGTCTTTCGGCACCGCTTGAGTCAGATCAGGCAGCGGCGCATCGATCAGTAAGTGATGATGACCGGTGTTATCGAGCTTCGTCCCGGCGGGCGCGACGCCCCAGGGATTGCGCAGGCCGAACACCACGCTGACCGGATTTTTGACCGTCGCGCCGTCGGTCGGCGCGATGATGTAGGCCGCCGGTTCGTCGGCCAAGGCCACAGCGGCCAGCAAGCTCAGCGCAGCGGTGACGGATGTGCGTTTCAACATGGCGGGTTCCTCGAAATCACGTGGGGGCCTGCATGCTAACAAACTTTGACGGTCGCTAATTCGCGCCCTCGCTTCAAGCCAGCACTTCCACGCTATCGCCAACGCCCACCTCGCCCGCTGCGATGACTTCGGCATAGCTTGCGAAGCCCGGCGTCGCATAGCCGGGCAACATGCCGTCGGGCAATATGGCTTTTTCGCGATAACGAATCAGGCCCTTCATGACCTCCTGATCGCGCTGGCCGCTGGTGGGATTGAAGCCGGTGATCCCACACCGTGGCACCGGCGTTCGAACCCGCAGTAGCGCCGTACCGATGCGCAACTGCCTGCCGTCCCAACTGTCCTCTTCATGCTCAAGACGGTTGTCTAGGACGAGACCTGCGCGAAAGCGGGCAGCATCAACCGGCCCACCCACTTCTTGGGCCAGGCGACGCAAGGACGCAGTAGTCAACAGGGTGATGGGCAGCACATCGATGGCGGCGCCGATCGACACGCAACGCACCAGACCAATCGGTCGCCCCGCGTAAGCCGTCAGCGCGTCGCGCCACGGCCCTTCAACCTCAGCTACGTCGATAGTGCGCAAGCCGGCGTGATCGATACCCCAGGCGCGCCCGGTACCTCGTGCGGGCCCCTCCAGCGCGCGACCGTCTGCATACTCCAGACGCAGGCTGTCTTCGTTCGGATCGAAAGCAAACTTGAGCGGAAAGAAACTGCCGTGCTGGTCCGACCCCACAAAGCGATCGTCGGCTTCGACCCGCGCAAAAGCCCCGTCGAAGCGAATTACCGACTGGTCGATCTGCACCCGCTCGGGATGAAGAAACTGGGTGCCCTTGACGAAAACCTGGCCAAGCTGGCTCACCGTGATCATGTTGTCCCCTCTCTTTGTTGAGCCGTTTCTGCGCTATGTTTGTCGACGTCGCCAGACAGCGTGTGCCGGCGCTTGGAGCAAACATAAGCGTCGACTTTGGTCAAGTCGAGCTTGTTGGAATTTAAATGACGGCTAGCGACTGAACAAAACTATCCGGCGTCGACTTCAACAGGGGAACTGCCATGGACACCATTATCATCAAGGCCTGCCTGAACGGCTCGCGCGGTCGCGAGCAAAGCGCGCAGGTGCCGTGGACGCCGGAAGAAGTGGCCGAAGAAGCGCTACGCTGCGCCGCTGCCGGCGCGGCTATCGTGCACATCCATGCACGCAGCGACGATGGCGGCATCAGTTACGATCCGCTGTGGTATGCGCGAGCTGACCATCTGATTCGCTCGCGCAGTGACCTCATCATCAATCACACCACGGCGCGCATGCCCGACACCGACCTCGCACAGGTCTTGCGCTATCTGCGCGAGACACCGGAGCCGGTCGACATGGTGTCCTTGAACACCGGCAGTATCGTCATCAACCGGGCCCTGCAAGACGGTACGCGCAGCACGCTCGCCATTCCCAATTCCTATGAGGACATCCGTCAGACCATCCTGGCCTGTCGTGAACGTGGCATCGTGCCCGAACCGGCGGTGCTCGATACGGGTTTCCTGAGCAACCTCGTGACCTTGGTCGAGGACGGTTTGTTAACGTCCCCCAATTATCTGTTACTCGAATTCGGCGGGCGCTTTGGCGATGGACTGTTGATTATGCCCGGCACCGCGCGCAGCTATGTCTACCTGACCGACTGTGTGCGTGACTTGTTTCCGGGCGCGATATGGGCAGCCCACGGCATTGAAACCAGTGTCTTTCAGATCGCCGCACTGGCCATCGCTGGGGGAGCCCATCTACGCATCGGCTTCGAGGACCGCGCTACCTTGAGCGATGGTCGCCCAGCCACCAGCAATGCGGAGTTTGTCGCCTGGGCGGTCGCGGCGGCGCGGGCCCATGGGCGCGAGCCGGCGACACCTGGCGCGACGCGCGCCCTGCTGGGTCTGCCGGCACGGTAAGCTAGCGGCGCTCGCTATCGCTGGCGAAAGCCGGTCCAGTGCCGACGGGTACGCGCGCGGCTGGTAGTGCTGTAGTGGGCAGCAACGGCGCCGGCTGGGTGACAATCACCTCACCGCCCATGGCTGCGGCGGGGGTCTGGGCACCATTGCCCGGCTGCCGCAACATTGCTTCCGAATAGGCGATGCCATTCTGAATTTCAGCGCGTGCCGGCGCGCGTTGACGAGCGACCGCGAAGAGCTGCAACGACCCGGCATAATTACCGGACTCCTGTTCCACTACGGCGCGCGCGATCCAGGGCTCGGGGCGATCGGCGTCAAGCTGACAGGCCCGCGCCAGATAGGCGCGCGCATTGTCGATATTGAGCTGCATGAGTTCCGCCACACCCGCCCAATAGAAGGGCAACCAGTTGTCGCGGTCGATCTCAAGCAGCGGCGCGAGCGTCAACAAAGCCGAGCCGTAGTCGCCGTTGGCGATCTGCAAGCGCGCCGTAATCTGACGCAGGCTCTGATGATCGGGCAGGCGTGCCAGCGCGACACGCGCGGCATTCATCGCGCCGACCACATCACCGGCGCGTTCACGACGCAGGATGTTCGGCACTTCGCGATCGAGATCACTGCTCGCCGCGAGCTTGCCGTCCTTGCGCATATGCGCAAAGCGCGCGGCCGCCGCCGCGTGATCATCGCTACTGATTTTCTCTTCGGGCCCGAGTACCAGTTCACCGCCATCCTCCAGTGGAATGCCAGCGACAGCGGTCGCCGATAGCGGCGCAGGACCACTGTCGACGCTCTCCGGCGGCACCTCGCTCGGCACGCTAGTCGTCGCCGCACTAGTCGCACCGGTCGATGCATCACCCGGCGCGGGGTTGACTAATACCGCACTGCTGCTGACACCCGCGCCAGGCGCGGCGTTGTCGGCCGGCGCACTCGCCACCGTGCCTTCCATCGCCAACACGGCGCCCGCCCACAGCCAGGTGCAGAGCATGATTGTGGCGCGAGGCTTGTTCTGCTCATTCATATCAGCCACCCCCTAGTGCCAGGGGCGCGCCGCGAGACAACGAGGGTCCCACCTGATTCGGCGTCAGGAAGATCACCAGCTCCTTTTTGGCGTGCTGGTTGTAGCGACCCTTGAATAGATTGCCGATGGCGGGGTTATCGC
>JANLSI010000366.1:0-1558 GCA_031362345.1 Pseudomonadota bacterium | reverse complement strand
ATCAGCGCCCACTGCGCGACGCTCGAGCACGCCGGCAAACTGCTGTTCCGCCTGCCGTTACCGACGGCGTGCGCAGCTGGCACTTTCGTCGCGCCGGCGGTGTTCCGACTTGATCGATACGACGAGTTGCAGTGCGAAGTGTTTGGGCCCGTGCTACACGTGATTGAGTACGACGACCACCAACTTGACGCTATTGTTACTGCGCTCAACGCATCGGGGAACGGACTGACCTTGGGCGTGCACAGTCGTATCGACACACGGGTTGACGAGATTTGCGTGCGCGCCAAAGTCGGCAACATCTATGTCAACCGTGATCAGATCGGCGCCGTCGTCGGCGTGCAGCCCTTTGGTGGGGTTGGCTTGTCGGGCACCGGTCCGAAGGCCGGCGGCCCGCACTATGTGGCGCGCTTCACGCGCCCGGTTCGCGACACTGCAGCGCCTGGGCCTGCACCATCGGCGGCAGTGCGTGCCATGCGCGATGCGCTGCCTGCGGCGCTCGGGCGCGTCGCCGACACTGCCCTTGCACGCGCTGGCGGTGTGAGCTTTGCACCGCAGGCATTGGCGGGCGTGACCGGCGAACGAAATACCTACACCTTGCACCCGCGCGGCGCAGCCTTGTGCCTGGGCCCAAACCCGCAGGATCTGGTCGCGCAGGTATTTTTGGCGCTCGGCAGCGGCAATCAAGTATTGCTGGCACACGCAACAGGTGGGGTGAGCTTGAGCGTGTTCACGCAAGCGGCGCAGGTGGCTGGCCTGGACAATGTGTCGGTGCTGGACGATGAGGTAGAAGCACTGTTGCAAAGTGCGACGTTTGATCTCGTGCTGTTCGACGGCGCCATCACGACGGCGCGACGTCTGCGCGGCGTGCTCGCAAGGCGAGCCGGACCCCGCATCGCGCTGCTACAAGTCGCCGACGATGTCGTACAACTTTGCGTCGAGCGGGTCGTGAGCGAAGACACTACAGCAGCCGGCGGCAACACCACCCTGCTGGCGATATCCCATTGACCGCCAGCGGCGTCAGTCGCCAGCGAGCACGTGTTGGAATTGTTCCAGCGCCCAGTCGAGGTCGGCACGTTTGATGGTCAAGGGCGGCGAAATGCGAATGGAATGCTCATGGGTGTCTTTGCACAGCACACCACGCTCTCGCAGCCGTTCACAATAGCGCTGCGCGCCCCCCGCGTGTTGGTGCAATTCGACGGCCACCATGAGGCCGCGGCCACGCACTTCCTTGACCACTGGACTGCCCAACCGTTCGAGTTGCGCTTTGAGGTAGGCCCCCTGCAGCGCTGAGTTTTCGATCATGCCTTCCTCGATCAAGACCTTGAGGGCAGCGCGCGCAACGGCGCAGGCCAGCGGGTTACCACCGAATGTCGAGCCATGCTGTCCTGGCTGCAGCACGCCGAGCACTTCGCTGTTAGACAGCACTGCGGAGATCGGATAGAAGCCCCCCGAGAGGGCTTTGCCGATCAAGGTCACATCGGCTTCGATGCCCTCATGCTGCTCGGCCAGGAATTTGCCGGTGCGGCCGAGACCGGTCTGGATCTCATCCAGAATTAAC
>JANLSI010000364.1:0-21376 GCA_031362345.1 Pseudomonadota bacterium | reverse complement strand
CGGCGCCGCAAGGGTCGGGATTCGAGTTTGTGAATGGGATCGTCGGTGGTGTCGTGCCGCGCGAATACATCCCGGCAGTGCAGAAGGGTATTCAGGAAGCACAGGCCAATGGCGTGCTGGCCGGATATCCGGTGGTCGATGTCAAAGTCACCCTGCACGATGGTTCGTACCACGACGTTGATTCCAACGAAATGGCCTTCAAGATTGCCGGTTCGATTGGCTTTAAGGAAGGTATGCGCGCAGCAAAACCGGTGCTGCTCGAGCCGCTCATGAGCGTCGAGATTGTGACGCCGGACGACTACATGGGCACCGTTAATGGTGACTTGAGCCGTCGTCGCGGTGTTTTGTTGGGCACCGATGAATCGCCGGCCGGCGCGGTGATTCGGGCTGAAGTGCCCCTCGCCGAAATGTTCGGCTACGCAACAGATCTGCGCTCGGCGACCCAGGGTCGCGCGACTTATTCGATGGAGTTCGCGCGCTATGCCGAAGCGCCCAGCAATATTGCTGACGTAATCATCAAGAGAAGTTAGTTGGCGTCTTACCGCCACCATCTAAACGGCAAAGTACTAGAGGGTTAGAGAGCCATGGCCAAGGAAAAGTTTTCGCGCACAAAGCCGCATGTGAATGTGGGAACGATAGGTCATGTAGATCACGGTAAGACGACGTTGACGGCGGCGCTGACGATGGTGTCCGCAGCGAAGTTTGGCGGCGACGTGAAGGCGTACGACCAGATTGACAATGCACCAGAAGAGCGCGAGCGCGGCATTACGATTGCCACGGCCCACGTGGAGTACGAGAGCGCGACGCGGCACTACGCGCATGTCGATTGCCCCGGGCATGCGGACTATGTGAAGAACATGATCACGGGTGCGGCGCAAATGGACGGTGCGATCTTGGTGTGCAGCGCGGCGGACGGTCCGATGCCGCAGACGCGCGAGCACATCCTGCTGGCTCGCCAGGTGGGTGTGCCGAAGATTGTGGTGTTTCTGAACAAGGCGGACATGGTCGATGACGCCGAGCTTCTGGAGCTGGTAGAGCTTGAGATCCGCGAGCTGCTGGATTTGTACCAGTTCCCTGGCGACGACACGCCGGTGATCATCGGCAGCGCCTTGAAGGCGGTGGAAGGCGACGAGAGCGATATCGGCACGAAGTCGATAGAGAAGCTGGTGCAGGCACTGGACGATTACGTGCCGATCCCCGAGCGCCCGGTGGACCGTCCGTTTCTGCTGCCGATTGAAGACGTGTTCTCGATCTCAGGCCGTGGCACGGTGGTGACGGGTCGTATTGAGCGGGGCATTGTGAAGGTGGGCGAAGAGGTTGAGATTGTGGGTATCAAGGCGACGGTCAAGACGACGTGCACGGGCGTTGAAATGTTCCGTAAGTTGCTGGACGAAGGTCAGGCGGGTGACAACGTGGGTGTGCTGCTGCGCGGCACGAAGCGTGAAGACGTAGAGCGTGGCCAGGTGCTGTGTAAGCCGGGCTCGGTGAACCCGCACACGCATTTTGAGGCGGAGGTGTATGTGTTGTCGAAGGAAGAGGGCGGTCGCCATACGCCGTTTTTCAGCAACTACCGTCCGCAGTTTTATTTCCGGACGACGGATGTGACGGGCGCGGTGTCGCTGCCCGAGGGTGTCGAGATGGTGATGCCTGGCGACAACGTCAAGGTGACGGTGAAGCTGATCAACCCGATCGCGATGGAAGATGGTCTGCGATTTGCTATCCGCGAAGGTGGCCGCACGGTCGGCGCCGGTGTCGTCAGCAAGATTCTCGAGTAAGCGCGACCTAACAGTTATTTAACTTAGAATTAGAAGGTCATCGGAACACGCGATGAATCAGCAAGTAATCAGAATCAGGCTCAAGGCTTTCGACCATCGATTGATCGATCAATCGACCAAGGAGATCGTCGAAACGGCCAAGCGGACCGGCGCCCAAGTGAAGGGCCCGATACCACTGCCTACGAAGAAAGAACGCTTTACCGTTCTGACCTCGCCGCACGTGAATAAAGATGCACGTGACCAATACGAGATCCGCACCCACAAGCGTTTGCTCGACATCGTCAACCCGACTGATAAGACGGTTGACGCACTGATGAAGCTGGATCTCGCCGCCGGCGTCGATGTCCAGATCAAGTTGAACTAGGCGTTTGGAGAGCAGGCATGAGCCTTGGATTAGTTGGACGCAAATGCGGTATGACGCGGATCTTCAGTGAAGACGGCGCTTCTACACCGGTCACTGTCGTCGAAGTTGAGCCCAATCGCGTGACGCGCGTGAAGACTGCTGGCTCGGACGGCTACAGCGCGATTCAAGTGACCTGCGGCGAGAAAGCGCAGAATCGCGTCAACCGTGCGATCGCTGGAGAGTTCAAGAAAGCCGGAGTGAGCGCGGGGCGCGGGCTGTGGGAATTCCGCCTGAGCGGTGCCAATGAGCCGGAATTAAATGTCGGTTCGGAACTGAAGGTGGATTTCTTCGCTGCCGGCCAGTTCGTCGACGTGATTGGCACCAGTATTGGCAAGGGCTTCGCTGGCACCATCAAGCGCCACCATTTCAGCTCGCAGGACGCATCCCACGGCAATTCGGTGTCGCATCGCGTGCCGGGTTCAATCGGCCAATGCCAGACGCCGGGGCGTGTTGTTAAAGGCAAGAAGATGGCAGGTCACATGGGTAACAAGCAGCGCACCGCGCAGAATCTCGAAGTGGTGCGGGTCGACCTTGAACGTAACCTCCTCTTGATCAAGGGTGCGGTGCCCGGCGCCAAGGGCGGCGAAGTGATCGTCCGTCCGGCGGTCAAAGCGTAGCTGAAATAGCAATCATGGAATTACAAGTTCAATCGATTTCTTCCGGCGCAGCGGCGACCAGTGTCGCGTTGTCGGACGAAGTATTCGGCAACGCCTTCAACGAGGCGCTCGTGCATCAGGTGGTGACGGCCTACATGGCCGCCGGCCGCAGCGGTACGAAGGCTCAGAAGTCGCGCGCGGATGTCGCGGGCGGTGGCCGCAAGCCATGGCGGCAGAAGGGTACCGGTCGAGCACGTGCTGGCACCACCCGTAGCCCGTTGTGGCGTGGTGGTGGTCGAACTTTCGCAGCTCGTCCGCGTAGCTACGAGCAGAAGGTCAATCGCAAGATGTATCGCAGCGCTTTGCGGTCCATCCTCTCGGAATTGGTGCGTCAGGATCGCCTGCTGGTGGTCGATGACTTCCAGCTGGCAGAGCCGAAGACCAAGCTCGCGCTGGCGGCGTTGAACAAGCTCGGTGTCAACGACGTGTTGATAGTATGCGATGAGATCTCTGAAAACCTGTTCCTGGCCGCGCGCAACATTCCGCACGTCGGTATGGCGGACGTAATTGCCGTCGATCCGGTGCTGCTGGTTTCCTACGACAAGGTCGTGGTCACGCAGAAGGCGCTGGCCGGCCTTGAGGCGATGTTCAAATGAATCAGGAACGTTTGTTACAGGTGCTGGTTGAACCCAAACTGTCCGAGAAGGGAGCGCGCGTCGCGGATCTCTATCGGCAGTACATGTTCAAGGTCCTTAACGATGCGACCAAGCCCGAAATCAAGGCTGCCGTCGAACAGTTGTTCAAAGTTGAGGTCGAGCACGTCACGACCTCGACGGTCCACGCGCGGACTCGTACTTTCAAAGGACGCACAGGTGTTCGCGGCACTTGGAAGAAAGCCTTCGTGAAGCTGAAAGAAGGCTTCGAAATTAATTTCGTCGGCGGCGAGTAAGGGGCGGAGCACTAGCTATGGCGTTATTTAAAGCTAAGCCGACCTCTCCAGGTCGCCGCAGCGTGGTGCGGGTCGCCACGCCGGATCTCCATAAGGGCGCGCCCTACGCGCCGTTGTTGGAGGCCCAGTCGCGCAACTCTGGCCGTAATAATCAGGGCCGCATCACCGTTCGGCACCGTGGCGGCGGCCATAAACAACACTATCGTATGGTCGATTTCCGTCGTGACAAGGACGGCATCAACGCGGTAGTTGAGCGCTTGGAATACGACCCGAACCGATCAGCTCACATTGCACTAGTGTTGTACGAGGATGGCGAGCGTCGCTACATCATCGCGCCCAAGGGCGTGAAGGCCGGCAGCAAATTGCGATCCGGCGCCGACGCGCCGATTGTTGCTGGAAACTGCTTGCCGCTGCGCAATATGCCGGTCGGTGCGCTGATTCATTGCGTCGAACTCAAACCCGGTAAGGGTGCGCAGCTCGGCCGTAGCGCCGGCGTTGCTATCCAATACGTGGCACGGGAAGGTGCATACGCGACCTTGCGACTGCGTTCTGGGGAGATGCGTAAGGTGCCGATCGAATGCCGGGCCACCATCGGTGAAGTGGGCAACCAGGAACACTCGTTACGTTCGCTGGGCAAGGCTGGCGCAAAACGCTGGCGCGGTGTGCGTCCGACGGTACGCGGTGTCGCCATGAACCCGGTTGATCACCCCCATGGTGGCGGTGAAGGTCGTACCTCGGGTGGCCGTCATCCGGTTAGCCCATGGGGCACGCCGACCAAAGGTCACAAGACACGCCACAACAAACGTACCGACGGCCTCATCGTACGCCGGCGCAACAAGAAATAGTCGCGGAGAACTATATGCCCCGTTCCATACGCAAAGGCCCGTTCATCGACCACCACCTTTTGAAAAAGGTGGACGAAGCACGAGCGCGCAACGACAAGCGTCCGATCAAAACCTGGTCGCGCCGCTCCATGGTTGCGCCCGACATGGTCGGTCTGACGATCGCTGTCCACAACGGCCGTCAGCACATGCCGGTTTACGTTAACGAAAACATGGTCGGACACAAGCTCGGGGAATTCGCACCGACGCGTTCTTTCCGCGGACATGTGGCCGACAAGAAGGCGCGCTAAGGATCAGGATCAAGCAGACATGGCGACTGTAGCGAAATTGAGAAACGCGCGTATGGCCGCGCAAAAGGTCCGCCTCGTGGCCGACCAGATCCGCGGCGAACGGGTGGAAAAGGCAATCAACATTCTGACCTTCAGTAACAAGAAAGCTGCGGCGCTGGTCAAGAAAGTGCTGGAGTCCGCGATTGCGAACGCCGAGCACAACGACGGTGCCGATGTCGATGAGCTGAAGGTGAGCACCATCATGGTTGACGAGGGCTCGACCATGAAGCGCTGGCGCGCGCGCGCACGCGGGCGTGCCGCGAAAATCATGAAGCGCACGTGCCATGTGACCGTGTGGGTCGAGCAAGTGGGGCAGTAGGAATTATGGGACAGAAAGTACATCCGTACGGGATTCGCTTAGGTATCGTCAAGGATTGGACGTCGACCTGGTACGCCGATACCAAGAACTACGCGAACTATTTGAATAACGACCTGGCGGTGCGTGCGTTCTTACGCAAGAAGCTCGCGCATGCCTCGGTCAGCCGTATCCAAATAGAACGCCCGGCCAACAACGCTCGGATCATCATCCACACGGCGCGTCCCGGCATCGTGATTGGCAAGAAGGGCGAGGATATCGAATCGCTGCGCAAGCAGGTGTCCGCCCTCATGAAAGTGCCGGCGCACATTAGTGTGGAGGAGATTCGCAAGCCGGAACTCGACGCTTTCCTGGTCGCCGAGTCTGTTGCGCAACAACTTGAGCGCCGCATCATGTTCCGGCGGGCGATGAAGCGGGCGGTGTCGAACTCGATGCGCCTTGGTGCGCAGGGCATCAAGATCAACGTCGCCGGTCGCTTGAATGGAGCTGAAATCGCCCGTACCGAATGGTATCGCGAAGGGCGCGTGCCATTGCATACCCTGCGTGCCGACATTGATTATGGCTTCGCGGAAGCGAATACGACCTACGGCGTTATTGGCGTGAAGGTCTGGATTTTCACGGGCGAAATCGTGCGGCAGAGTACCGTCGCCGACGCCGCCGATGGCGAGACCTCGGCGGCCTGAGGCCGGCGCCCACCGGCAGGAGCATAGATAGTGCTGCAACCTAAAAATACAAAATTCCGCAAGCAGATGAAAGGCCGCAACCGCGGCCTGGCGCAACGCGGAAACCGTGTCAGCTTCGGCGAATTCGCCCTCAAGGCTACCACCGGCGGACGCGTGACGGCGCGCCAGATTGAGGCGGCACGTCGCGCGATCACGCGCTTCGTTAAGCGCGGTGCAAAGGTCTGGATCCGTGTGTTTCCCGACAAGCCGATATCAAAGAAACCGCTTGAAGTACGCCAGGGTAAGGGCAAGGGTAACGTTGAATACTGGGTAGCCCAGGTCAAGCCGGGCACCGTGCTCTACGAGATGGAGGGCGTGCCCGAGGATCAGGCTCGTGAGGCTATGCGGCTGGCTGCCGCCAAGCTGCCTGTGCGCACCACATTTGCGATCCGCACGGTGCTGTGATGAAAGCTAACGAACTACGTGAGAAGGATGGCGCCGAACTGACTGTGTTGTTGCTGGAGTTGCGCCGTAAGCAGTTCAATATGCGCATGCAGGCGGGGTCCGGGCAGCCACCACGGTCAACTGACATCCGTGAGACGCGACGCGATATCGCGCGCATCAAAACCATCATCAAGCAGAAGAGCGACGTCGCCGTGGGGCGTGTGAAATGACCGAACAGACCAAAACCCCGCGGACGCTGACCGGACAGGTGATCAGCAACAAGATGGACAAAACCATCTCGGTGCTGATTGAACGTCGTGTTGAGCACCCGCTGTATCGCAAGTTCGTGCGCAAGTCGACCAAGTTGCTTGCGCATGATGAGAACAATGAGTGTAACGACGGCGACGTTGTCGCCATCGAAGAGTGCCGTCCGCTATCGAAGAACAAAAGCTGGCGTCTGGCCCGTGTTATCGAGCGCGCAACGCGCGTTTGATAATGCTCGAGCGGATTTCGGATTGGAGTAAGTCATGATTCAGATGCAAAGCATGCTCGACGCTGCGGACAACAGCGGCGCGCGCCGACTGATGTGCATCAAGGTGTTGGGTGGCTCGCGCCGTCGCTACGCGAATATCGGCGACGTCATCAAGGTCAGCATCAAAGAAGCGGTGCCGCGCGGCAAGGTCAAGAAGGGTGAGGTATTCAACGCCGTGGTGGTGCGTACCCGTAAGGGCGTGCGTCGTCCCGACGGATCGACCATCCGCTTTGACGGTAACGCAGCGGTGCTGCTCGATAAACAGTTGCAGCCGGTCGGCACGCGTATCTTTGGGCCCGTGACGCGTGAGCTGCGGGGTGAAAAATTTATGCGTATCGTCTCATTGGCGCCGGAAGTGCTGTAAGCGGCACGGTAGTTCGGAGTAAGCAATGAACAAGATCAAGAAAGGTGACACTGTGACCGTCCTGACCGGGCGTGATCGCGGTAAGCGTGGGACGGTCACGCGTGTTTATGTAGACAACAGGGTGACTGTCGAAGGTATCAACCTCGTCAAGCGTCACACGCGTGCGAATCCGCAGACCGGCGTCGCCGGCGGCATCGTCGAGAAGGAAGCACCGCTACAGATTTCGAATGTCGCGTTGTACAACCCGATGACGCAGAAGCCCGACCGGATCGGAATCCGCTTGCTGGAGGACGGCCGCAAGGTGCGGTATTTCAAGTCCAACGACGAAGTCGTGGACGTGTAATCGGGAAGTTTTGCAATGACCAGACTGGAACAACATTACCGTGACATCGTGATTAGCAAGCTGACCGAACAGTTCGGCTATAAGTCTGCGATGCAGGTGCCGCGCATCACCAAAGTGACGCTTAACATGGGTCTTGGTGAAGCGGTAGGCGATAAGAAGATCATCGACCACGCGGTGGGTGATATGAAACTGATTTCAGGCCAGCAGCCAGTGGTGACGCTGGCGCGCAAGTCGATCGCCGGCTTCAAAATTCGTGAGGAATGGCCGATCGGCGCCAAGGTCACACTGCGTCGCGCTCGCATGTACGAGTTCCTGGATCGCCTGATCAATATAGCGATCCCACGTATCCGCGACTTTCGCGGGCTGAACAATCGCGCGTTTGACGGCCGTGGCAATTACAACATGGGTGTCAAAGAGCAGATAATTTTCCCGGAAATCGATTACGACAAAATCGACGTGCTGCGTGGCATGGACATCTGCATCACGACCACCGCGCGCAGCGACGACGAAGGGCGGGCATTGTTGGAAGCGTTCCGCTTCCCGTTGAGGACCTAAGGGCAGGCACATGGCTAAGAAATCCATGGTCGTTCGCGAAGTTAAGCGCGCTGAACTGGCGAAGAAATTTGCCAAGCGGCGGGCAGAACTCAAGACGATCATAAAAGACGAAGACCGTTCCTATGAGGAGCGCGAACAGGCGCGGCTGCGTTTGCAGAAGCTGCCGCGGGATTCGAGCCCGGTGCGCGCGCGCAACCGCTGCCGTCTGACCGGTCGTCCACACGGTTATTACCGCAAGTTCGGCCTCGGCCGTAATGAATTGCGCCGGCTGGCCATGCAGGGTCACGTGCCCGGTCTGGTCAAGGCCAGCTGGTAAGCGGGCGAGGAAAGTACTGATATGAGCATGCAAGATCCCATCGGCGATATGTTGACCCGTATCCGCAACGCGCAGGCCCGAGCCAAGCGCGATGTAACAATGCCGGCCTCCAAGCGCAAATCGGCTATTGCCGAAGTGCTAAAAAACGAAGGTTACATCACCGACCACCGGGTAGAGGGAGAGGGTGCAACCAAGCAGTTGCACATCGAGCTCAAGTACTTCCGCGGCAAGCCGGTCATTGAACGTGTATGGCGTGTCAGCCGACCCGGCTTGCGCATCTATAAGACCAAGGACCAGTTGCCGTCGATCATTGGCGGCCTGGGCGTCGCTATCGTGTCGACGTCCAAGGGCTTGATGAGCGACCGCGAAGCGCGGGCGCAGGGCATCGGTGGCGAAATTATCTGTTCCATTTATTAAGGTCGTAGCGAGATGTCTAGAGTCGGGAAAATGCCGATTCCGTTGCCGTCCGGGGTCGAAGTGAAGATCACAGGACAAACGGTGAGCATCAAGGGTGCCAAGGGCGAGATGTCACATCGCGTGCACGATCTGGTTTCGGTCGCGTTGGAGGAAGGCATCATCAATGTCTCCGCCAATAATGGCAGCCAGTCGTCTAACGCGCTGTCGGGTACGACTCGGGCGCTGCTGAATAACATGGTGACTGGTGTCTCGACGGGTTTCACCCGCAAGCTGGAAATTGTGGGTGTCGGTTATCGGGCGCAGGTGCAAGGGCAGAAGCTCAACCTCTCGCTCGGCTACTCGCATCCTGTCGAATACGCGATTCCGGACGGTATAACCGTCGAGACTCCGAGCCAGACAGAAATTCTGGTCAAAGGTGTAGACAAGCAGCAGGTCGGCCAAGTGGCGGCGAACATTCGTGCCTACCGTAAACCCGAGCCTTATAAAGGCAAGGGCGTCCGCTATGGTGGCGAAGTGATCGTCAAGAAAGAAGCGAAGAAGAGTTAAGTCATGGCCAGTGAGAAAAAAGAGTCGCGCTTGCGCCGCGCACGTAAGGCCCGCGC
Organism: Pseudomonadota bacterium; assembly: GCA_031362345.1. Classification (GTDB taxonomy): domain Bacteria; phylum Pseudomonadota; class Gammaproteobacteria; genus JADJYF01. The sequence continues at coordinate 11,931 of JANLSI010000364.1, read as the reverse complement.
TAAGATTCGCGAGCTACGTGCCGTGCGACTGTGCATTAATCGTACGCCGCGTCACATCTATGCCCAGATTATCGCACCCGAAGGCAATGCCGTACTGGTCACCGCGTCAACCGTCGAGAAGGACTATCGAGCCGGCGGCGAACACGGTGGGAATATCGCGGCCGCTGCCTCAGTTGGTAAGCGCCTTGCAGAGCGGGCGATGGCTGCGGGTATCGCCGAAGTGGCGTTTGACCGCTCTGGTTTCAAATATCACGGCCGCGTCAAGGCCTTGGCCGACGCTGCCCGTGAAGGCGGCCTGAAGTTCTAGGAGTTCTAGCAGCATGAGTGTCAATTCGAACAGCTCCGATAACAACGAAGGCTACTTAGAAAAGTTGATCTCGGTAAATCGTGTCGCCAAAGTGGTCAAAGGTGGCCGCATTTTTGGATTTTCGGCCCTGGTCGTGGTCGGCGATGGCGGCGGTCGGGTGGGCTTTGGTCGAGGCAAGGCACGTGAAGTGCCGATCGCGATCCAGAAGGCGATGGAGAACGCACGCAAGAACATGACGCGTGTCGCGCTAAACGGCTCGACGTTGCAGTACCCGCTAATGGGTGAGCACGGTGCGGCAAAAGTTTATATGCAGCCCGCTTCGGAAGGCACCGGTATCATCGCTGGCGGCGCGATGCGTGCTGTGTTCGAGGTGCTCGGTGTGCACAACGTCTTGGCGAAATGCATCGGTACCAGCAACCCGATAAATGTCGTTCGCGCCACCATCAACGGCTTGAAGGGTATGGCTTCACCCGACCAGATGGCGGCTAAGCGCGGCCTGTCTGTCGAGCAGATCCAAGGGTGATGATGGTGTCTAAGCAGTTGAACGTCACATTGTGCAAGAGCCTGAACGGCCGTCTACCGGACCATAAGGCCTGCGCCCGTGGTCTCGGTTTGCGCCGGATGTGGCAGACGGTCGCGGTTGCAGACACGCCAGAGAACCGCGGAATGATCAATAAGATCTATTACATGGTCCAGGTCCAGGAGCCTTAAGTCATGCGTCTTAATACGTTAAAGCCAGCGGCTGGCGCCAAAAAGGCGCGCAAGCGTCTCGGTCGTGGTGGCGGTTCTGGCTCGGGCAAGACCGCAGGTCGAGGCCACAAGGGCCAGAAGTCGCGCGCCGGCGGCTACCACAAGGTTGGGTTTGAAGGCGGGCAGATGCCTTTGCAGCGGCGCCTGCCGAAATTCGGCTTCCGCTCTTTGGCGCTGCGGTTCAATGATGAAGTGCGCCTCCACGAATTGAATGGCCTTGAGGCCGATCCGGTCGACCTCATGGCGCTCCAGGCTGCGGGTCTGGTTCGCCACCACACGCAAACAGTAAAGGTCATCTTGTCCGGTACGATCGAAAAGGCAGTGACGATTAAGGGCCTCGGCGTTACCAAGGGCGCGCGCGCAGCGATCGAGGCGGCTGGCGGAAAAGTAGAAGACTGATCGTGGCAACGGCGGCAGCAAAAATTCCAGGTGGGGTAGCGGGTCTGGGCAAGCTCACCGAGCTGCGCAGCCGTTTCCTGTTCCTGCTTGGCGCTTTGCTGGTCTTCCGTATTTGCTCGCACATCCCGGTGCCCGGTATCAATCCGATTGCTTTGAACGCGTTGTTCGAGCAACAGAGCGGTTCCATCTTGGATATGTTCAACATGTTCTCGGGAGGCGCGCTCAAGCGATTCTCAGTGGTTGCCCTAGGCATCATGCCGTACATCTCGGCCTCGATTATTCTGCAGTTGATGACCGTCGTCAGCCCAAAACTTGAGCAGCTGAAGAAAGAAGGGGAGTCCGGCCGACGAAAGATTACGCAGTACACGCGTTACTTCACGGTGGTGCTCGCGATGTTCCAGGCGACCGGTGTGGCCATCATGCTGGAACAGCAGACAGTGGCGGGCATGCATTTGGTGATTTCGCCCGGCATCGCCTTCAAAATCACCTGCGTCGCGACCCTCGTGACGGGCACTCTGTTTCTCATGTGGCTCGGCGAGCAGGTTACCGAGCGCGGTATCGGCAATGGCATTTCCATGATCATCTTTTCCGGAATCGTGGCCGGCCTGCCGCAGGCGATTGCAGGAACCTTGGAATTATCCAGGACTGGTGAGCTGTCACTTTTAGTTGTGCTGGGGTTGTTCGTGTTAGCCACCGCCGTTACAGGTCTTGTTGTATTCGTCGAACGTGCGCAGCGCCGCATCACAGTGAACTATGCGAAGCAACAGCGCGGCCGGCAAACCTACGGCGGGCAGTCGACTAATCTGCCGCTGAAGCTCAATATGTCTGGCGTCATTCCGCCGATTTTTGCATCGAGCATTATCTTGTTCCCTGCTACTATCGCTGGCTGGTTCGCCAACGCCGAAGGTATGGATTGGCTGCGCGACATCAGCAGCACGCTATCGCCGGGTCAGCCGCTCTATGTGATGTTGTATGCTGCAGCCATCGTATTTTTCTCATTCTTCTACACTGCACTGGTCTTCAATCCGAAGGAGATGGCGGACAATCTCAAGAAATCAGGGGCGTTCATCCCCGGCATTCGGCCCGGAGAACAGACGGCGCGATACATCGATGGTGTGATGACGCGGCTGACGGTCGCCGGCGCGATCTATATCACGCTGGTCTGTCTGCTTCCCGAATTCCTGATTCTAGAATTGCACGTCCCGTTCTATTTTGGCGGCACGTCGCTTCTGATTATTGTGGTGGTGGTGATGGACTTCATGGCTCAGGTGCAGGCGCATCTGATGTCGCACCAATATGAGGGGCTGATGAAGAAGGCGAACCTCAAGGGTTACGGGCGCCGGTGAAAAGCCGGACGAGAGGAATCGAAAATGAAAGTGCAGGCTTCAGTCAAACGCATATGCCGGGATTGCAGAGTTATCAAGCGCAAAGGCGTAGTGCGCGTGATCTGCAAGGATCCCCGACACAAACAACGCCAGGGTTGAATATCGGAATGAAAGTTGAGAGGAGCAGGCTATGGCTCGCGTAGCTGGAGTAAACATTCCTGATCGCAAACATGCGGTCATCGCGCTGACGTCGATCTTCGGCATCGGCCGCACGCGCGCAAAGACAATTTGCGCCGAGACCGGTGTGCCGCCTGACTCCTTGATCAAGGATTTGACCGAAGGCCAACTTGAGGCGCTTCGCTCGGCCGTGGGCAAGTTTCCTGTCGAAGGTGACCTGCGCCGGGAAGTCAGCATGAACATCAAGCGACTTATGGATCTCGGTTGCTACCGTGGCGTTCGTCACCGCCGTGGAATGCCGGTTCGTGGTCAGCGCACGCGGACGAATGCGCGCACCCGTAAGGGTCCGCGCCGTATGGTCAAGAAGTAAGGTTGGGATTTAGATATGGCTACAGCTACCCAGCGAACGGTGAAGAAGAAGGTCAGAAGAACCGTCATTGACGGCGTGGCCCATATTCATGCGTCCTTCAACAACACGATCATCACGATCACCGATCGGCAGGGCAATACGCTGGCGTGGGCGACTGCGGGAGGCAGTGGCTTCCGAGGTTCGCGCAAGAGCACGCCGTTCGCGGCGCAGGTGGCAGCGGAAAAGCTTTCTTCCGTGCGTGACGAATACGGCATGCAGAACCTCGACGTATTTGTAAAGGGCCCCGGCCCAGGCCGCGAATCTGCCGTACGTTCGTTGAATTCGGCGGGCTTTAAGATCACCAACATTACCGACGTTACGCCGATTCCGCACAACGGATGTCGGCCGCCTAAAAAGCGAAGGGTGTAAGCAGATGGGGCGTTATATAGGACCGAAGTGCAAGTTGAGCCGGCGGCAGGGCATGGACCTGGGCCTGAAGAGTCGCGCACGGCCGATCGAAACAAAGTGTAAGCTTGATAAGCCACCGGGCCAGCATGGCGACAACCGCGGCCGTCGGCAATCCGACTACGCGACCCAGCTGAGAGAGAAGCAGAAGCTGCGGTTCATCTACGGAATCCTGGAGCGTCAGTTCCGCAACTATTACGCTGCAGCGGCCAAACGCAAAGGTGCGACGGGTGAGAATCTTCTGCAGTTATTGGAATGCCGGCTGGACAACGTGGTGTATCGCATGGGTTTCGGAGTAACCCGCGCGGAGTGCCGCCAGTTGGTAAGCCACAAGGCCGTCCTGGTGAACGGTAAGAGCGTGAATATCCCCTCGTACCAGGTGTCGCCAAACGACATGATTGGCGTGCGCGAGCGCGCTAAGAAGCAGGTTCGTATCGCTGATTCTTTAGCGATCGCCGAGCAGCTTGGATTCCCAGAATGGGTTGAGGTCGATTCAAAAAAGATGGAAGGGCGCTTCAAAGCCGTTCCGGAACGCGGCGACCTGCCTGCTGATATCAATGAATCGCTCGTTGTCGAGTTGTATTCGAAGTAGTCTGTTTAAGGAGATTGCAATATGGCGTCAGCATTAAATGAGTTGTTGAAGCCGAAGATCGTCGAAGTACAACAGGTCGGCCCGCGCGCGGCCCGTATTACGATCGAGCCTCTCAACCGAGGCTTCGGCCACACTCTGGGTAATGCTTTGCGTCGCGTCCTGTTGTCGTCGATGACGGGCAGCGCAATCGTTGAAGTTGAAATCGAAAACGTGCTCCATGAATACACCACCATCGAAGGTGTGCAGGAGGACGTAACGGATATTCTGCTCAATCTGAAGGGCTTGGCTATCAACATGCATGCCCGCGATGACGCCAGCATTACGCTGAATCGTCGCGGCCCGGGACGAGTGACGGCGCGTGATATCGTGCTCGACCACGACATCGAGATCGTGGACCCGGATTATCATATTGCTACGCTGAGCGACAATGGTGAGCTGAACATGACGTTGCGCGTAGCGCGTGGTCGAGGCTATCAGCCTTCGACCACTCGCGAGACTAGCGAGGACGCGGACCAGGCGATTGGGCGTCTGAAGCTGGATGCCTCATTCAGTCCCGTACGGCGTTGTGCTTACGAGGTTCTGAGTGCGCGTGTCGAACAGCAGACCGATTTGGACAAGCTGATCCTGACCATAGAAACCAACGGTACCATCGACCCTGAAACGGCAGTCAAGGAGGCGGCGACCATTCTGCGCAGCCAGCTTGCCGTTTTCGTCGATATCTCAGGAGACGAAAAGGACACGCCAAAGCCTGGCCCGCAGGCCGAAGTTGACCCGATTCTGCTACGTTCAATTGACGACCTGGAGTTGACCGTACGCTCGGCAAACTGCCTGAAAGCAGAGAGCATTTATTATATCGGTGACCTGATCCAACGCACCGAAGTTGAATTGCTCAAAACGCCCAATCTAGGCAAGAAGTCGCTAACCGAAATTAAGGACGTTCTGGCTGCACGCGGATTGTCGCTGGGTATGCGTCTAGAGAATTGGCCGCCTGCCGGGCTCTATGAGGGCGAGCGCGCGCCCGTTTGAGCGCAACAAGTAAATAAGGCATACGAACCATGAGACATTCAAACAGCGGGCGCAGCCTCAGCCGCACGAGCGCTCATCGTAAAGCGATGATTCAGAATATGGCCGTGTCGCTGCTGCGGCACGAAGTAATTCGGACGACGCTTCCGAAGGCTAAAGAACTTCGTCGAGCTGCCGAACCATTGATCACTATGGCGCGCACAGACACAGTTGCAAAACGTCGCTTAGCCTTTGCCCGCCTTCGTGACCGAGATATAGTGACAAAACTGTTCAATGAACTCGGACCGCGGTATCAGACGCGACCGGGCGGCTATCTGCGGATATTGAAGTGTGGCTTCAGGCCGGGAGATAAGGCCTTAATGGCGATCGTTGAGCTCGTGGACCGTCCCGTCAAAGCAATATTGAGGGATGAGGAGACGGTGAGGTAGTGACTTAAATAGATGAGGTGTGGAGCCGGCCTAGCCCGATCTTCGCGTTTCTGGTTCCAAGCAAGAGGCGATGCCGGTAGTACTTAAGGAACCTCTCCTTTGGCGCGCTCAACGCACGCACTTGGCGTATTACCTCGGGCATCGTCGGGCACAAGAGCGCCGCGATGTTCGTCGAGTTCTTGAAATATCTGAGCGCTACCTATGGTTGCGCGCCGCGCCTGTGCATCTGGTGCTCGGCGATTACACCATTCACAAGGCCCATGTCGTGACACGCTACCTAGCCGCGCTCAACGGCCGTACCGTGCTCCACTTCCTCCCGCCATACCCGCCCTCCCCCTCGACGACAACGTCATCGCGGGGTTGTGGAAGCAGATGCAGGTGCGCGGCACTCGAAATCACCGCCATAAGTACTTCGATTCGCTCGTCGAGGCGGTTCGCGATCTCCCACCAGAGTGCAGTCACTTAAATGACAGTTAAATTAATGGGTTAGTGCGATCGATAGGGCATTCCGAGAAAAGTTGAAGGCGATGATGAGTATGGATCTGTTGGAGCACTTAACGGTTATTCGAGATCTACGAATTGATCGCAATAGGAAATACGATTTGTCGGAGATGTTGTTCGTGGCGGTGCGTGCCCCGATTAGTGGGGCGCAAGGGGGGTCAGATATCGTGGAATTTGCCGAGACGAAGTAAGACAGGGTGCGTCGTTTTGTGCGGCTGGAGAATGGGATCCCAGTGGATGACACGTTTGCGCGTGTGTTGTGGCGGGCCGCGCCGCAAGCCTTGCTGCCGCGCTTGGTGAAGTAGATGCAGATGCTGTATTGGAGCAGCCGGCGCCGGTGAGATCATGGCGATAGATGGCAAGACCGTACGTCTAGGCGTACGGATAGGTCGGCTGGATTATGCTACTGAGATGGAAGACTACGAAAGAGGTAGCCACTCGGTCGTGGAAGGAGTACATCAAGAATCAGCGGCCGCCGGAACCAGATGATGACTTTACGGTAGTGTAATCGGCCGTAGGACCGATCAATCCGGCTTCCAGCCGTAATCCGAAGCCACCGCCTTTAGGCGGTGGAGTATTCACGTTGAGGAGCAAAAAATAGTGACCCGACGAGCTCCAAGATTTCTGTCAGTCTGACCGCACCTGCGTAACAATGCCCTCGCATTCAAAGCTAGACGTACGACCAAGTGACCTGGACCAATCCTTGGTGCGCGTTATCTTTGTTTCGGCCGTTGTACTATGGTCATACGCGAATGCCCCCGCATCTACACTAACGGAGGCGTTGAATTACAAATATTTCACGCTGGCATTCATCTATTGGACATTCTCGCTGCTAGCCTACGGTTGGACGTATTTCTTCATCCAGCAGGCTGCGGAAAACTCCAAGAGGCTTCTAATTACCCGGGTGCTCAGCATATTTGCTGATATTGGGGCTATTTCTGGATACACGGCGATTTCAGGTAGCTTCGGGGTAATTCTATTTCCTGTCTATCTAAACTCGATCATCGGTTACGGGTATCGATTCGGTGTCAGATATCTCTATTTTACTCTCGCGGTGGCGGCGGCCTTCTTTTCGATGGCACTGCTCCACAATTCATACATCAGCGGTAGTCGTGAGCTTGTGCTTGCGTATTACCTTGGGATAGTTCTGGTTCCCCTTTATTCCGCATCGCTGCTCAAGAAACATCGAGAGGTCCTTGAGCGCATACGCGATCTAAATGATGCGAGATCGCGTTTTATCGCTAATGTGAGTCATGAATTGCGGACGCCGTTACACGCGATAATCAGCGTATCGGATGTGTTGAAAGAAACAATTGATGATGCCCACGTTAATCGAGAGGGACGTCATCGTAGAATGCAACTGATCAGCGACTCCGCGCAGCACCTTCTGGGACTGGTAAATAAGATTCTGGATGTCGCGGCTGCCGATGCTGGAAAAATTCCGTCTCGGCAACGAGAGCGAACGAACGTGGTCGATGTTGCTCAAACTTCTCTCAGAATCTGTCAGCCGAAGGCTCAGCAGCAAGCGATCGGATTCTTCTGGTTTTTTGATGCAGATATTCCTACGTGGATAATGAGCTCGGGCGAGTATCTCCAGGAGATTCTAATCAATACAGTGGGAAACGCGGTCAAGTACACCCAAATTGGGCATGTGCATGTTCGGTTCCTCTTAACGAAAGCCAACGACAAACAGATGCTGTCAGTCAGTATCGTCGATACCGGGGTCGGGATTTCATCGAAGTTTCTGCCGAACATATTTGAGCCGTTCACGCTTGGCGACGATAGTGCAGCGAGGCGTTATTCCGGAACTGGGCTGGGGCTCACGTTGACCAAGCAGTACGTGGAAATGCTTGATGGACGAATAGAATTCGAATCCGTTGAGAATTGCGGTACGCATTGCAAGATCTATCTCCCTGTCGACGAATGCCGAGAAGACTATTCTACCTACGACATCGAACCTTACAGGCCCTGCCTCTATCTGTGCGCTAGTCCGTTGTCGGTGGCCGACGCTGCAACATTCGAAGCGGCTTGGTGGGATTGTAGGGTCATCACCACGGCGCTCCTGCACGAATTAGATAGTGCGGAAGCCAGAGTTGTGTTTATTGACAGCGGACTAATGAACTATCACGAAACAATCTTCGAGAAAATTGAGACGGGGCTGCATACGCACCTCTTTGTATCCTACGGAAGGACCGAGGCCTCACATGTCCTGCATCCACGGTTTAACAGTGCCGTTTCACGGGGGTCAGTTACAGAGCTCAGGCGAATCCATATGCTTGAGAGCGCATCGTTACGGTACCTCGATGACGAACCGAACATCGCGCGGCCCGTCGCGACCCCAGTGCGCGTTCTGCTCGCGGACGACAATCCGACGAACTTAACGACAGCCAGAATGGCGTTGGAAAGCGTCGGTCATTCAGTGGTTTGCGTCTCGTGTGGTGAAGATGCGCTTTCGGCTTTGGATGAGCAGAATTTTGGTGTCGCATTTATCGACATGCACATGCCGGGCATGTCCGGGATTGAGGTCGCGCAGATTTATCAATTTGTATCAAACGGCGCCGCTGTACCCATCATCATATTGACCGCAGATGCAACTCGTGAGGCTAGAGCTGCGGCCGAAACCTGTGGTGCGGTCGCGTTTCTGACCAAACCGTTGCGAGCAAGCGACTTTAGGGACGCAGTAAGTTCCTACGCTGTAGGAAACTTACGCAAGGAAGTGCAGACAGTAGTCGATTGGGAAAGCAACGGCAAAAGTCGGCCGATACTCGATGTATCTGAAATCGACGAGCTCATGGCACTGGGCGTGGGGACTAAGGAACTTTCGGAAATGGTGTCGGAGTTTGACGCGGATAGTGTACGACTGATAGATAGTGCGGTTTTTCTGCATAGCCAGCAGGATTTGCTTGGCTACAAAGAGGTGATGCATGCTCTAAAAGGGGCGGCGGCGACATTGGGAGCCAAGCGGCTTAGCGCGTATGCGCATCGGCTAGAACGTGCCGATGTGCTGGAGCGGTTTGATCAGCATGGTGATGCGATTCAGAGTTTGCGGGATTTGCTTTCTGATACCCTCCGCTTGTTACGCGTACGGATCAGTAACGGTGCTTCGTTATCGGCCCGTCGTCACTAGTTATCGATGCTGGTATGGCCGCTTTTAGCCGAGACCTTACCGAGACGCTTGAACCGTTTCTACTCAATCTGATCCGGCACGGACTCGCCGATAAAATCCTTGCTCGCCGCTGCGACAACTTCGAAATGCTCGGCGGCGAGATCGTGCGTCGTCGCCACTACGAGCCAGACCTGACCAAGCAACCTGTTAGCGACCTACTACTGAACCTTGTCGAAGAAGAGCGGGGGCGGCTGATCTGGCCCTGCGTCACCGCGACCACACAACGTGAATTCGATGCAAGCTGCAGAAAGCTATATCGCTTCCTTCAGAGGAACAACCCGCGAAATTACCTCAAGAGCCACCTAAAGATTCCGCTGACGTTAATTTGGACAGCCGCGTAGCAGTTGTTTGTCGGTGGTGGCTATCAGCGAGTGACAAGAACCCTGCTGGTTGAGACAAAACCTTTGGGTGTGCCGGCGCGCGCGATGGCTCCACGAGTGGGTTCTTGGTTGAGATGTTTCTCCATGAATCGTCGGGCTTCGAGCAGAGCCTCAAGGTCGACGCCCGTCGCTAGACCCATCGCTTCGAGCATAAAGACCAGGTCGTCCATTACGATATTGCCGCTCGCGCCAGGCGCGTAGGGACATCCGCCCAGTCCGCCTAAAGAGGCATCGAAGCGACGCACACCGACCCCAAGGGCCGCATCTACGTTAGCGAGGCCCAGTCCGCGTGTATCGTGGAAATGCGCAGCGACGGGAATGTCGCCTGCGAGCGCCAACACCTCGCGAAAAATCTCACGACACTGGGCAGGATTGCCGTAACCGACGGTATCAGCGACTGCGAGTTCGTCGGCGCCGATCTCGACCATCGCTTGCGCCGCAGTGAGGACGTCGGACAGCGGCACGTGGCCGGCGATGGTGCAGCCGAAGGCGGTGGCCAGGCCAGCTGCCACGCGGATTGAACGGTACTCGGGACTCGTATTGCGCAGCTCAATGATGCGCGCAAAATCGTCTATCGATTCCTGTACGGAACGTCGCACATTGGCACGGCTGTGGGCTTCAGATACCGAAAGCACATAGTTCAACTGATCGGCGCCGGCCGCCATGGCATGCTCCGCGCCGCGCAGGTTGGGCACCAGTACCGATACGTGCAAACCGGCAATCAGTTTCGCGCCAGCGACCACCGCCGCACTATCGGCCATCTGCGGCAAAAGGTGCGCAGGCACGAACGAACCGACTTCGATCTCCGGCATGCCAGCGGCGGCTTCGAGCCTAATCCATTCGAGTTTGGTCGCGGTGGAAAAGACGGTGGCGATGCTCTGCAGCCCATCGCGGGTGCCGACTTCGCGCACCCATACGTCACGTTCTATGCTCATCTCGTGGCCTCTCGTGTAGCGCTCAGCGCCCTTCAAAGCGCGGTTTACGCTTCTCGTTGAATGCCCGCACGCCTTCCAGTCTATCGGTGGTCGGCACCATGCGATTGTACGCTTCGAGTTCGAACATGTAGGCGCTATTGCGGTCGACCTGGGTCGCGAGTGCGATGGATTTCTTGGCCTGGCGGATAGAGATCGGTGCATTGTCCGCGATGCGTGCGGCGGTCGCTAGAGTTTCCTCCAGCAATGCCTGCGGTTCGCAAATTTTGTTGATCAACCCCCAGGCGAGTCCTTCAGCGGCGGTAAAGGGCGTGCCGGTGTAGATGATCTCGCGCGCGCGGCGCTCGCCGACCGCGTGGGGCAGGTTGATGGTGCCGGCCGCGCCCGGCATGATACCGAGCGTAACCTCGGTCAGCGCGAAGCGTGCGGTGCTCGAGGCATAGATGAAATCGCAACTCAACGCGAATTCGCAACCGCCACCATAGGCCGCGCCATTCACTGCGCAGATCACCGGCACCGGGCAGTCGCGCAGACCGCGCACCATTTGTTCATAGATCGCATGCTGATTTTGCCACTGCTGATCGGTCATGCCGTCACGGTCCTTGAGATCGCCACCGGCAGAGAAGGCTTTAGCGCCGCGACCGGTCACGATCACGACACGTATGTCTTGCTGGTCGACATACATATCCTGAAAGAAGGCGCGCAGTTCGCTACCCATTTGGGTGTTCATGGCATTGGCGCGTTCCGGTCTGTCGAGGTACAGAACCAGGATATGATCTTCGACCCGTTCCAGGGTGATGGTCGTGAAATCGGTGGGCATAGGTTCTCCTGTTGGGATGGCTCGCGCCGTCCGCGGCATACTTAGGACCCTGGTCAAAATTATCTCTACATTCGGCTGCTCCTGAGCGGCTTCTGCGGCGTTGCATTTCTTGGCAATAGCCCCGCTATTGCCGGCCAAACGCGCCTTGCAGCCGCCGCTCAGGAACACCCTCGGTGTTAACGAGATAATTTCGGCAAGGGTCCTTAGGCCACAGGTCGGCCACCGTGTCCATTTCATCACGGGCACATGGCCACTCTTGCTGGCCCTTCGCCCGCTAGCCCCAGAGCGGGTGTGGGGGAACGAAGCACGGATTTGTT
>JANLSI010000354.1:0-19619 GCA_031362345.1 Pseudomonadota bacterium | reverse complement strand
TCGCCAACTCCATCAGCGCCAACCACCCCGAGGCGATCCTGATCATCCTGCTGATCGACGAGCGCCCCGAAGAAGTGACCGACATGGAGCGCACCACCAAGGCCGAGGTGGTCAGCAGCACCTTCGACGAGCCCGCCAGCCGCCACGTGCAGATCGCCGAGATGGTGATCGAAAAGGCCAAGCGCTTGGTCGAACACAAACGCGACGTGGTGATTCTGCTCGACTCGATCACGCGGCTGGCGCGCGCCTATAACACCGTCGTGCCGTCGTCGGGCAAAGTGCTGACCGGTGGTGTCGACGCCAACGCCCTACAGCGCCCGAAGCGTTTCTTTGGCGCGGCCCGCAACATCGAAGAAGGCGGCAGCCTGACTATCATCGCCACCGCACTGATCGATACCGGCTCGCGCATGGACGATGTCATTTACGAAGAATTCAAGGGCACTGGCAATATGGAGATCCATCTGGATCGCAAAATTGCCGAAAGACGTATCTTCCCAGCGGTCAACATTAATCGCTCGGGTACCCGTCGCGAAGAAATTCTGACCAAGCAGGACGAACTGCAGAAGATGTGGATCCTGCGCAAGCTGCTGCATCCCATGGAAGAAATCGGAGCGATGGAATTCTTGCTTGAGCGCTTGAAACAAACCAAGAACAACGCGGATTTCTTCGACGCGATGCGTCGCTAGACGGTCCTAGCGCTGCGCGTGCCGAGCCCGCCTCGCGGTGCGCGTGCCTTCAATGCCCGACACGGGGCGCCACGCCACCACGTAAAACGCCCTATTCAGTCATCAACCTGGCGGCCAGCTAAAGCGCCGGCCAGCCAGTACGTGCAGGTGCAGGTGGAAGACCGATTGCCCGACCGCCGCGCCATTGTTGATCGCTACGCGAAACGCATCTACGTAACCTTCCTTGGCCGCGATCGTGGCGGCCGCCACCAGCAGGTGGCCAAGCAAGGCGCTATCTGCGGGCAGCGCGTCCGACAACATCGGCAACGGCTTTTTCGGACACACCAGCACATGCATCGGCGCCTGCGGGTTGACATCACGAAAGGCGATGCACTGCTCGTCCTCGAAGACGATATCGGCCGGAATTTCGCGCGCGATGATCTTCTCGAAGAGGGTTTTGTCGCTCATATTGTTTCTTCTTCGTTATCAGCGGATGCGGGGCGACGCGGCACCATCACCGAGTGATGGCCATCACGAACGATATCGCCGAAATGCAGTTCATAGCGACCGCGTGCGCGATCCTCGAAATAAAAACGCAGCGTATGGGTGATGGTGGGAAACGCGAGTTCCGGCCATGGTATCTCGTGCTCGTAATAGAGCTTGCATTCCAGGCTTTCGACCCCTGGTGCAAATTCCAACACCGGCAGATGAGCGCGGAACATCATGTAGATCTGGTTAATCTGGGGCAGGTTGAAGACCGCGAAGAGTTCCGCCACCTCGACCCGCGAACAGGCCTCCTCCCAGGTCTCGCGGGCCGCTGCTTCGGCGGTGGTCTCGCCGTTCTCCATGAAGCCGGCCGGCAATGTCCACCAGCCAAAGCGCGGCTCGATAGCGCGCTTGCACAGCAGAATCTGTTCCCCCCACACGGGAATGCAGCCGGCCACGATCTTGGGGTTCTCGTAGAAGATTTCGCCGCATCCATCGCAGATGTGACGCGGGCGATTATCGCCGTCGGGCACGCGCCACAGCATTTGTTTGGAACCGCATTGGCTGCAGAAATTCACGGATTTTCTTTCCTCTGCTGGGCTGCATCCATGGCGCTTGAGACGGCTGGCCACAGCGTGGTCACTATGCGGGGCTCCATGCTCGCCACCGGATGCAGGCCATCGGCCTGAAAGGCGCTGGGATCGGCAGCAAAGCCCTCCAGCAGAAATGGTCCTGGAACCACGCCATCGCGAGCGAAGAACTCGCCATAGACGGCCTCGAAGCTGGCAGTGTATTGCGGGCCGTAATTCGGTGGTACTCGCACCTGTAACAATACTGGCACAGCATGCGCCTTGAGCACCGCGGCAATGATCGTTTGCAGATTCTTGCGCACTTCGGCGGGCTTGAATCCGCGCAGACCATCGTTGGCGCCAAGCGCCACCACCACGATGGCTGGTCGATGTTCGGCGAGCAGCGCGGCCATACGCCGCGCGCCACCGGCCGTGGTCTCGCCAGTGATACTGGCGTTGACGACACGATACGGATAGCCTTCCCGAGCAAGGCGCGCACCGAGCAGACTCGGCCAAGCGTCGGCGAGCGCGATGCCATAGCCTGCGCTCAGACTGTCACCGAGGATCAGTAGGGGTTGCTCGGCGTCCGCCTGCGCCGCGCGCCACGGCCCCAGGCAGAATATGAACGACGCCAGCAACAGTGCCGACGACCTAGCGCTCGGCCATGTCATACGTGCGCGGCGGGTGGGCAAGGAAGTCATCGGTCCGCAAGGTGCAATTCGCATACTCGATGATATCAATTTTAGCCTTGCCACTCGCGAGCGGATCGCCATCACTGGGGTGTCCGGATCCGGCAAGTCGACCCTGCTCGGGCTGCTGGCCGGACTCGATACGCCCACCCACGGCGACATCGAGATTCTCGGCCAAGCCCTCTCAAGTATGGATGAAGACCAGCGCGCTGAACTGCGCCGCGCCCACATCGGATTCGTGTTCCAAGCCTTTCATCTCATCGGTAGCTTCTCGGCGCTGGAGAACGTCATGCTCGCCCTTGAGCTCAAAGGCGAGCGCGCGGCGCGCGAACGGGCACAAGGGATGCTGGCACGGGTTGGGCTCGGCGACCGCCTCGATCATTTTCCGCGTCAATTGTCGGGTGGCGAACAGCAACGGGTAGCGCTGGCTCGGGCCTTCTGCACCGCGCCCGCCATCCTGTTCGCCGACGAACCCACCGGCAATCTCGACGCCCGCAACGCGCAGGCAGTCACCGAATTACTGTTCGGGTTGAATGCCGAATTCGGTACCACGCTGGTCATCGTCACGCACGATCCAGCGCTGGCCGCGAGCTGTGAACGTCGTATCGCCTTGGCCGGCGGGCGACTGCTTGCCTGAATCGACCCCCCTCGGCATGGCGCTGCCACGATTGGCCTGGCGCATTCTGTGTCGCGATCTGGCCAGCGGGCGTCTGACGGTGATGCTCGCTGCGACTGTCATCGCGGTGGCCAGCACGGTCGCCGTGAGTCTGCTGGTGACCCGCGTGGACCGCGCGCTGGTGGCCGAATCGAGTGCCTTGCTGGCCGCCGATCTAGCGGTCTTGAGCAGCGCACCACCGCCGCCAAACTATATCGACGAGGCAGTTACCCAGGGGCTGCACTACGCCCGCGTAGCGGGCCTGCGCAGCATGGTCGCGAGCGGCGAGCAACTGCAACTGGTGCAGCTCAAGGCCACCGACGACACTTACCCGCTGCGCGGCCAACTGCTGATCGCAGACGCTGCGGATGCTGAGCCCCGAGCAGTGGGACACGGCCCGCCGCGCGGCGAAGTGTGGGCAGAAGCCAAGCTCCTCACCCTGCTCGGACTACACACCGGCGATACACTCACCATCGGGCGCACGCACCTGCAACTCACTCGCGTGCTGGTGCTAGAACCCGATCGCGGCAGCGATCTATTCTCCATCGCGCCACGCGTACTCATGCATTACGCGGATCTCGCCGATACCGGCCTGGTGCTGCCAGGCAGCCGCATCAGTTACACGACCTTGGTGGCGGGCTCCGCCGAAGCCGTCCATCGCTACCGCGTGGCGCTCGAACTGCGGCGCGGCGACAGCGTGCAAGACCCGCGTAGCGCGCGTCCCGAGATGCGCGCTGCGCTCACCCAGGCAGAGCGCTTTCTGACTTTGGCGGCCTTCGCCGGCGTGATGCTCGCCGCCATCGGCATCGCACTCGCAGCCGCGGGCTATGCAGAGATGCACGCCGGTACCGTCGCGATCCTGAAGACTCTCGGCTTGACCGGCCGCGCCGTCGTTACGCTGTTGTGTTGCGAAACCCTGTATCTGGCGCTGGCCGCGACCATCATCGGCGATGGCCTCGCCTTAGTGGTGGAACGCCTGCTCGTACAGCGCCTGGTGCCGATGGCCGATTTCGCTGCCACGACACCGGCGCCAATCGCGCTCCTGCATGGCGCATGGGTAGCGATAGTCGCGCTATGCGGCTTTGCGGTGCCGGCCTTGGCCCGCCTCGGGCGCTTGCCGGTAGTGGCGATACTGTCACGGGATCGTGCGGGTCTGCCGACCGCACGTCCCTGGCGGGTACTCGGCATGTTGAGCGCCTTCGCCGCCATCGCGCCCTGGCACAGCGGCAATCCGCGACTGATCATGATGGCACTGGCCGGCATGCTGGCGTCGGCCCTGGTGCTGGCGGCGGCGGGCTGGTGCATGGTGGGCGTGCTCGGCCGGCTGCGCGCGCAGACACGCATGAGCTGGCGTTTCGGGCTCGCCAGCGTCGCGCGGCGCGCCCGTTTATCGGTGCTGCAGACCACCGCTGTCGGCCTTGGCCTGGCGGTCATCCTGTTGCTCGGCCTGGTGCGCAACGATCTCTTCCGGCAATGGACAGCCCATCTGCCGGCCGATGCACCCAATCAATTCCTGATCAACATCCAAAGCGATGAAGTGGCGGCGATGCGGGCCTTCCTCACCACCCGCGCGGCGGTCGCGCCACAGTTCTATCCGATGGTGCGCGGCCGGCTACTCACTATCAACGGCGCCGCCGTGGTGCCGGAGAACTACAGCGACCAACGCGCGCGACGCTTAGCCGAGCGCGAATTCAATCTGTCCGCCGCCACCACACCCAAGCCAGACAATCGCATCGTTGCCGGGCGCTGGTGGCGCCATGACGCACAGGCCGAGCTATCGGTCGAACAAGGCATCGCCGACACCCTCGCTATCACGCTGGGTGATGATTTGACCTTCCTGGTGGCCGATCGCGAAATGCGTGGCCGCGTCACTAGTCTGCGCAAAGTCGATTGGGATAATTTTCAGGTCAATTTCTTCGTCGTCACCACACCCGATCTGCTGGCGACGGCGCCCGCCACCTATATCACCAGTTTTCGGCTCGATGGCGCCACACCGGGCCTCATGGCGCAATTGGTCGCGCAATTCCCCAGCGTCACCGTGATCGATATCGATGTCTTGATGCGTCAGGTCAGACAAGTAATGGACCGGGTCGCCCAGGCCTTGACCTGGCTCTTCATGTTCGCGCTCGCGGCCGGCGGTCTGGTGCTGGCCGCAGCGCTGCAGGCCAGCCAGCGCGAACGTGTGGCGGACACTGTGCTACTGCGCACGCTTGGCGCCTCACGACGCTTCGTGCGCAGCGCGATACTGACCGAATTCGTCGCCATCGGGCTGGTAGCCGGCACGCTCGCGAGTGCCGGCGCCATGCTGACCGCCGGTCTGCTGGCAACCCAAGTGCTGGACGTCCGCTATGTACCGGACTGGCGTATTCCGCTGGCGGGTATCACGGTGGCGGTCTCTGGCTTGGTGCTGGTGGGCCTGCGCGTGGTGGGCAAAATCCTGCGCGAACCCGTGGCCCACGGCCTGCGCGAATCCCAATAGCAGGCGCACAGCAACTTTCGGCGCGAGGCGCCATGGTGTAGCGTCGCGCCCTTTCCACTGCCGGAGCGGTTGCCATGGCAAAGTATTTCGGCAGCGCGGATTTCGAACACGGTCGCCGCCAGCGCATCGGCATCCTGGTGTGCAACCTGGGCACGCCCGACGCGCCTACCGCCAGCGCAGTACGGCGCTATCTCGCCGAATTCCTCAGCGACCCGCGCGTGATCGAAACCCCGCGTCTACTGTGGTGGCCAATTCTGCACGGCGTCATCTTGAACACGCGCCCGCGCCGTTCCGCTCACGCCTACGCCAAGATCTGGCAGACCGAGGGCTCGCCGCTGCTGACTTTATCGCAAAGCCTCACACACAAGCTTGGCACCGCGCTGAGCCCCGGCGATGACGATGCGCTGTTGGTGGCGCTGGGCATGCGCTATGGCAAACCATCGATCGCCAGCGCCCTCGATACGCTGCTGGCCGCCAGTGCACGACGTATCTTAGTGCTACCGCTGTATCCGCAATACGCGGCGCCCACCACGGCCTCGGTGATGGACGCGGTGTTCGCCTACTGTGCGCGTCTACGCTGGGTGCCGGAACTGCGTTTCATCAACAACTATCACGCCGACCCACGCTACATCACCGCACTCGCAGATTCAGTGCGCGAATACTGGGCGGAACACGGCCGACCCGCGCAGCTGTTGTTGTCCTTCCACGGCCTGCCACGCAAGTATTTCCTCGCTGGCGACCCTTATTCCTGCCAATGCCAGGCCACCGCGCGCTTGCTGTGCGACGCCCTCGAACTCGCGAGCGACGCCTGCACCGTGACCTTCCAGTCACGGGTCGGTTTGAGCCCTTGGCTGGAACCCTATACCGATGTGACCTTGACCCAACTTGGCCAGGCGGGTATCGCAAGAGTGGACGTGTTGTGCCCGGGCTTCGCGGTCGATTGCCTGGAAACGCTGGAAGAGATCGCCCTGCAAAACGCCGAGCGCTTTCGCGCCACCGGCGGCGGCGAGCTGCGCTACATACCCGCCCTCAACGACAGCCGACGCCACGTCGAGGCGCTGGCCGGCATCGTCGAAGATCATCTGGGACAATGGCGCGTCGCAGTCAGCGACGACCCGCAGGCGCGCGCGGCGGCAGCGGCGGCGGCCCGCGCGATCGGCGCGTCACGCTAGCGATAGTCCGACTAGCAGGTCTGCCCTCTCACTCGATGCGCGCCAACACCTGCGCTAAGGGCCGGCGCTGCTGCGCAGTCACGCTCGCGGGCCGGCCGTACCAGAACAGACCGACCGCGAATTCCCGCGCCGCGTGCACACCGAGCATGTGGAACAGTTCAGGGTCACGGGTGATAGCACCGGTCGTCCATTTTGTGCCGATGCCATCGGCCCACAGCGTTAGCATCATGTTCTGCGCGGCGCAGCAGCAGGCGGCGTAGTCTTCCCTTTCGCGCAAAGCATCATCGCTGTGCAAACAGGTCATGAGCAGCCAACCTGGCACTTGCAGCCAACGCTGGCGTTTGATTTCGGCCGCGCGATCGCCCAGCGCAGTGCGTACCAGCTCGGTATTGCGCTCAATAATTTGTTTGCGCGCGAGCGCGCCGAGCAGGTAGAACCGCCACGGCTCGGTGCGATGATGATTGGGAGCCCAACTGCCGACTTCAATCGCACGTTCGAGCACATCGTCAGCGATGCGATCAGGCAGAAAGTCATGGGTGGTGCGCCGATCGCGCAGCAGCGCCGCCACCGCGTCGCTGTGCGGCGGAGAATTTTCTGGCGTCCTGTCGGTCATCTGAGTTATTCCTTTTCAAGCAATCATGCGGACATGTTAACGCCTCTGCATCTTCGATGAAGTCATGCTACGGGTACGCCCGTCGCCGTTCTTGGACTGTGCTGTTCGCCCTTATGCTGGTGTTGGCGAATGGCGTGGTATTGGCCGCTGACCTGGCCGCCCAGCGCAGCAGTTTCAAGCGCGCGCGACAGGCCCAGACCAGCGCTGACTTTGCCCAGGCCCGGCGCTTGGCGGCAACGTTGAGCGCTTACCCGCTACAGGCCTATCTGACCTACGAAGATCTGCGTCGCCGCTTGAGTAGCGTGCCTGAGGACGAAGTGCTGAGCTTTCTGCACGAACAGCAAGGCACCTACCTCGGTGAGCATCTGCGCACCAGTTGGCTGCGTGAAATGGCGCGCAAAGAGCGCTGGAGCGCGTTTCGGCGCGCCTATCGTGCGCAGGAGAGCGTCGCCCTCCAATGTCAACAATTGAGCGCGCGCCTCCAATCCGCGCCGGTGAGTGCAGTATTGGCCGATATCCAGACCCGCTGGCAAGCAGGCGGGGCGCGCGGCACGGCCTGTGATGGGCCGTTTGCAAAGCTCTACGCCAGCGGCCGTCTGAGCGATGCCATGCTATGGCAAGGCGTGGCGCGCGCCATGGACAACGGTGATGTCACCATCGCCCGTGGCGTTGCAGCACATTTCAACGCGGCCCGCTATCGCGATGCGTTTGCACGCTGGCTGCGGGCCGTGGCGGCGCCCCAGGAAATTCTGCGCGCGCGCGATCTGGAGGACAGTCCAGAGAACCACGCCATTGTATTAGCCACACTGACACGCTTGGCGCGCGACAACGTCGATGCCGCACGTGCCGCGTGGGCGCAGCTAAGCGCGCGCCTGTCTTTTTCGAGCGAGGACCGCGCGCGCGCGGCGCGCACCATCGCCCTGGCCGCTGCCAATTCAAGGCACACGGCGCGCATCGCGCTGCTCGACGCAGTGCCCGCCGCCGGCGTCGATATCGAAGTGCAGCGCTATCAACTGCGCGAAGCCATCGTGGCCGAGGCCTGGCCCGAACTGGTCCGCTGGACCGAACTCGACGCCCTGATCCCCAACGAGACCCTGCGCTGGCGTTACTGGCGCGCGCGCGCCCTGGGCGAAGTCGGTCGCGGCAAGGAGGCCAAGGTGCTGCTCGCCGAACTGGCGGGCGAGCGCGATTACTATGGTTTTCTGGCTGCCGATCGGCTCGCTCAGGAATACGAATTTCGCGACGTCCCGATCGCCGCAACCCGCGCCGAACTCGACGCGCTGGCCCACCGCCCTGGCCTGCGCCGCGCGCGCGAGTTCGATATGACTGGACTAGCGCAACATGCTTTGCGCGAGTGGAATTTCGAAATGAAACAACTGGCACCGCGCGAACTGCAGGTCGCCGCACTACTTGCCAGCGAATGGGGACGACCGGATCGCGCTATTTTCGTACTCGGCATGGCCAATGCCTACGACGACCTGAGCTTGCGCTTTCCGCTGCTCTACACCGAGTTGGCGCGCAAGCATGCGGCGCGACGTGGTCTCGACCCGGCGCGGGTGCTGGCCATCATCCGCGCGGAAAGTGCCTTCAATCCCAGCGTGCGCTCGCCGGTCGGCGCGGTGGGTCTCATGCAGCTCATGCCCACCACCGGGCGTGAGACCGCGCGCAGCGCCGGTCTGCGCTTCGACAGCGAAAAAAGCCTGCTCGACCCCGCCACCAATATCGCCCTTGGCACTGCCTATCTGCGCCAGATGCTGGCGCGCTACGACGGTAACTTCGCGATGGCGGCGGCAGCGTATAATGCCGGACCAGGTCGCGTGCGGCAGTGGCAGGGCGATCAGTGCGTCGCGACCGAGCGCTGGATCGAGTCCATCCCCTTCACTGAAACCCGTGGCTACGTGCGGCGCGCACTCTTCTACGCCGCTATCTATCAGCGACGACTTGAGCGCCCCATCATGAAACTCCAATCGGTCATGCCCCCCATCCCGCCGCGCGATGCGCGTGGGTCTGACGTGTGCACACCGTGAGCCGGCTGCGCGTCGCGCTGTTCGGCGGCAGCGGCTTTGTCGGTACAGTGCTCGCCAATCAATTGGTACGCGCTGATTGCGGCGTGCGGGTCTTTACCCGCAACCGGCAACATGCCCGCGCCCTGTGGCTGCTGCCAGACACCGATGTCGTGGAACTCGAGGTGGCCGACGAAGAGCGCGTTGCACAGGCGCTGGTTGGCTGTAGCGCGGCGGTCAACCTGGTAGGCATTCTGAACGAGCGTCGCGACAACGGCGTCGACTTTTACCGCGCCCATGTCGAAACCGTCCAGCATCTGATCAAAGCTTGTAAGCACGCACGCGTGCCCCATCTGCTGCATATGAGCGCGCTCAAGGCCGGCCCTCAGGCGCCCAGCCGCTATCTGCGCAGCAAGGGCGAAGCGGAAAAACTTCTGCACAGCGAAAGCGGGCGACAGTTTCGCAGCAGCGTGTTACGCCCATCGGTGATATTTGGACGGCATGACGACTTCCTCAATCGTTTCGCGGCACTGCTCAAGCACGCACCTCACCTATTACCACTGACCGGCTGCGAGGCACGTCTACAGCCGGTCTATGTCGGCGACGTGGTCGCGGCGATTCTAGCTCTGTTGCGCACCACGCCAAGCAGCGGCAGCACCGTGGTCGAGATCGGCGGACCGGAAACCATGACCTTGCGTGCGATCGTCGAATACGTCGCGGCGCTGATCGCGCGACCGACGACCATCGTGCCGCTGGGCGGAGCGGCCGCCCGTCTGCTCGCCTGGACCATGGAATTCGTGCCCGGCAAACCCTTGTCGCGAGACAACCTGCGTTCATTGTCAGTAGCCTCGGTTTGCGAGGGCATCAATGGGCTCGTGACGCTTGGCATCCGGCCAACTCCGCTCGACGAAATCGCGCCTGCCTATCTTGCCGATGGCGGCCTGCGTGGGCGCTATGAGCGCTACCGGGTCGAGGCCGGGATCGCACGCCGTAACGGTGCCAACGGCCCCGCTGCGCACGGCGACTGACAGGGCTGCGGATGGAGATCTTCCAAGTCGGAGGCGCGGTGCGCGACCGGTTGCTCGGGCGCGAGGTGAGCGATCGCGATTGGCTGGTGGTGGGGGCCAGTGCCGAGCAATTGCTGGCCCTGGGTTATCGTCAGGTGGGCGCCGACTTTCCGGTTTTCCTGCATCCCGTCAACCATGAGGAATATGCGCTGGCGCGCACCGAGCGCAAATCCGGACACGGCTACAAGGGTTTCGTCACGGACGCCACGCCGCAGGTCACGCTCGAAGAAGATCTGGCGCGCCGCGACTTCACCATCAATGCCATGGCGCTGGGCGACGATGGCGTGATCATCGACCCCTATGGTGGGCAGCGCGACCTCGCCGCAGGCGTACTGCGGCATGTCACCGCCGCCTTCGTCGAAGATCCCTTACGGGTGCTGCGCGCCGCGCGTTTTGCAGCACGCTTCGGCTTCGCGATTGCCGACGAGACGCAAGCCTTGATGCGCGACATAAGTCGCGCCGGAGAACTCGCAACCCTGGCACCAGAGCGGGTGTGGCAAGAGCTGCGCCGCGCGCTCATTGAGCCCCATCCCGAACTGTTTATCGAAGTGCTGCGCAGCTGCGACGCGCTGGCGGCCTTGCTGCCCGAAATCGAGTGCCTGTTCGGCGTGCCGCAACCGCCGCGCTATCACCCCGAAATCGACACCGGCGTACACGTGCTGCTGGCGCTCAAACAGGCCGTTCGGCGCGAGGCGAGCGAAGAGGTGCGTTTCGCGGTATTGACCCATGATCTCGGCAAGGGCACCACGCCGACGCGATTGCTGCCCTCACATCATGGTCACGAAGAACGTGGCGCCACTTTGATCGAAGCGTTGTGCGCGCGCCTGCGCGTACCGCGCGAACATCGCGAACTGGCGGTGCTGGTTTCACGCCTACACACCCATGTGCATCGCGCGCTCGAACTAAAGGCCTCGACCATCGTGCGTCTGCTCGCGCAAGCCGACGCGATGCGCCGCCCGTCGCGTTTTGAACAATTGCTTGAAGCCTGTTTGCTCGATGCGACCGGCCGGCTGGGACTGGAGAATCAGGACTACCCGCAGGCTGCACGTCTGCGCGCCGCATTGAGCGTGGTGATGACAGTCTCGCCGCAGCCGCTGCTGGCGCGTGGCATCACGGGCCCGGCCCTTGTCGAAGCCCTGGCGCAGGCGCGCGGCGACGCGCTCAGAGACAGTGGAATTTGATCGCGTAGTCGGGCTCGTCGGCACCCGGCTTGCCGGGGATGATGTGACCTTCGCCAGTCAGGCGCAGGGATTCGCGTTTGAATTCGATGCGCCGGCCGTCTTTACCTACCACCAGCGAGCCATTGGTGCTGTTGTCAGTAATCGTGCAGCGACCACGACTGTACTGCGCGGACAGATGCTGGCGCGACACCAAATCCTTAGCGATGACCAGATCGTTTTTATCACCGCGCCCGATTGAGATGACCGGGCGCGAACTGTCGACCCGCACTATGCGACCGTCATAGTTGAATTCAACCGCGTCGTAGTTCTGAGCGTCGCGTGACGGCGCTTCACCGTTGTAAGCAGTAATCGATTCCACGTCCCAGATGATCTCGTACAGTTCGACGTGTTCGAGCGCGATGAAATTCCAGGTTTCGTCATCGACATAGCGAGATACCGCGCGATAAATTCGCGGCAGATGGTCGATCAGGGCTTTGGTGGCGAGGGTCTGTTCGGGCTTGGCGTGATTGCCGACCCACTGGGCAATCTTGGCTGTCTCGCCGGCCAGCGTCTCGGCATCGCTGCGCACCTGGCCATAGTGCAGGCCGATGCGCATGCGGATGCGCGGCCCACCGTCACGCGTATGGCATTCGTGCATTTCAATGTGAATTTCGGAAGCGGCGGCGGCGGCCTGCAGCGGTTGCGCGAACTGCGCCACGACTTGATCGCCGACTTCGGCCAGCGCGCGGCCATGGTGCTCCACGCACAGCGCCTTGATGGCCGTCAGGCAGTCAGCCACCAGCGCCTGGGCTTGCACGTCGCCGATTTGCTCATAGAGCGCCGTGCTGCCGGCGATGTCCGCCGTCATGATGACGAATTTGTTCGAGTCCACTTTGCCGCTCATGGCACGCAGGCCAGCTTCCATTCCCAGGCGATTCACGCTCCCTGTAGCGGCGCGCATCGAATAATCTCAAATTAAGACCTCGGTGCGCGACTCTCCAGCGCTTCAGTGGGCACTGCTACCCCACAATTCTGTGAGGCGCTGATCCCGCCCACAGTTGTAGCGATAGAACTTATAGCGCACCGGATTCTTCTTGTAATAGTCCTGGTGGTACTCTTCCGCCGCATAGAACGCCGTGGCTTTCACCAGCAGGGTCCGGACCTCGGCCGTGAATGGTTTGCTCTGCTCAAGCGCCGCGAGCGAGGCCTCGGCAGCCTGCTTCTGGGCGTCGTTGTAATAGAAGATTGCAGTGCGATACTGATTGCCGTGGTCGCAGAACTGCTGATCCACAACCGTCGGATCGATGTTGTGCCAGAACACGTCCAAGAGCTTCTCGTAACTCACACGGTGGGGGTCGTAGACCACCTGTACCGATTCGGCATGGCCGGTGCCGCCTGCCGAGACCTGCTCGTAACTCGGATTGGCCACTTCGCCACCGGTATAGCCCGCAGTCGTGGACACCACGCCGTCGAGCGCATCGAACGGCCCTTCCATACACCAGAAGCAACCGCCGGCAAAGGTCGCGGTTTCAAGCATAGCCGGTTCGCCAGCAGCGGCGGCGGGGCCACTCTGGGGGGCAGCGTCGGCCGCGATCGCGCCGCATCCGAACAGCGCGCAGAGCAGGAGAATTATCAATCGAGAGGCGAATGTGGGCGGCATGTGCTCGCTCCGTTGCTAGACGATGGATTCGTTACGACTCACGGCGAACGGTGAAGTTGCAGGCCTTGAAGTGTAGCCGGACGTGCCGCGAATCATGGCATGAAACCGTCCAGGCGATATCGTTCATCGTGCAGGAAACCAGCCAGCCGTGGTGTGTCGCCAACGCTTAGCGCCATGACCTTGAAGGTCTGGCCCATGCTGCCCGGCAACAGCAGCAGTTTCGCTTCCTGCGCCAAGCGATATCGCGCGGTCTCGTCGCCGTGCGCAGCGGCGAGCACTGACTCAAGGCCATTGTCGAGCAGAAAGTGTGCTTGAGTGGTATAGCCGAGCACCTCAAAGCCGGCCGCGAAGGCCTGCTCGGCGACGGCGGTGAAATCGACCGAGGCAGTAATGTCTTGCAGACCGGGATATACAAACGGATCGTCGTGAACGTGGTGCCTATAGTGACATTTGAGCGTGCCGCCGACGCGCGTGCCATGCAGGTATTCGTGGCGCGGATAGCCATAATCGGCGAGCAGCACCACCGCACGTGCCAGACGTGCGCGCATCGTC
Source organism: Pseudomonadota bacterium (assembly GCA_031362345.1). Classification (GTDB taxonomy): domain Bacteria; phylum Pseudomonadota; class Gammaproteobacteria; genus JADJYF01. Next base: position 5,849 of record JANLSI010000354.1, on the reverse strand, counting down.
AGCAGCCACGAGGTCATGGCCGGATTGGCCTCGCTGACATAACCGTCCGGCAGGTTCGCGGCCCACCTCGCGTCGAAGGTCGAGCCACCGTAGGACCGGCTCGCCCACACGAATCGCTCGCCGTCCAGCGCGACCGTCAACTCGCGCCAGCGCCCCGCTTCGACGATACAGCGTTCGACCGGCATCGCATCCAATACTTCGTTGGCAAGCACCGCACCCCGCACGCCGGCCGGTGGGTGTTCGTCACACCAGCGCAGCCGCGTGCGCAAGGCGGCGGGCAAATTGGCGCAGACCGCCTGCTGACGTGCGCGCAGCGTCATGCTCGGTTCGACGATGCAATAATAGGCGGGCAGCCGCTCGGCTTGTTGCAGTAGACACAGAAGATCGCAGGCCAGCCGACCACTGCCAGCGCCATATTCGACGATACCGTCGCCGTCCTTGAGCATGGCGGCACACTGCCTCGCCAGACAGGCGGCGAACAGCGAGCCGGCTTCAGGGGCGGTAACGAAATCGCCGGCACGGCCGAATATCGCAGCCTGGCCGGTGTAATAGCCGAGCCCTGGCTCGTACAAGGCCATCGCCATATAGGTATCGAATCCAATCATGCCACCGGCTGCGACGATTGCAGCGCGGATGCGCGCGCTAAGCTGGCGCGATCGTTCTAGCGCCTGGTGATCGGGATCCGCTAAGCTTGAATTCACGACCCTGTCGCGTGCCTGCAGCGTGGCAAGGCGAACTTTCCGGCACACATATTCATGACCCAATGACGCCTGCGAACCTGCCACCTGCCCCACTCGTTGCGCTCATCACCGGTGCGGCGAAACGTCTTGGCGCAACCACCGCGCGTGCCCTGCATCGTCTCGGCTACGACATCGTCATCCATCACCACACCTCGGGCGACGACGCCGCGAGATTGGCTGCAGAGTTGAATGGCATACGCGCCGAGTCGGCTGTGACCTTGTGCCAGGATCTCGCCGATCCGCAGGCCGGGGCCGCCATTGTCAGCGCCTTGCGCGGCCTGCGAAAGCGACTCGACCTGCTGGTCAACAACGCTTCGGTGTTCGATCGCACGCCACTCGCGCAGGTTGATCTGGCCGCCTGGGAACGCATTCAGGCCATCAATCTGCGTGCGCCCTACTTCCTCGCGGTGCACGCCGCACCGCTGCTCACCGCCAGCCGTGGCGCGATCGTCAACATCACCGACATCCACAGCGAGCGGCCGCGCGCCGACTACAGCGTCTACTGCGCGTCGAAGGCCGGACTGGTGGCGGTCACCCGCGGACTGGCGCTCGAACTGGCGCCGGCGGTACGCGTCAATGCCGTCGCGCCGGGCGCTATCCTGTGGGCAGACAGCGAAGACGCCGAGTTGCAAGTCGCCACCATCGCCGGCACGCCATTGGCGCGGCGCGGCGAAGCGGAGGACATTGCGCAGGCGGTCTGTTACCTCGCGCGCGCGCCCTTCGTCACCGGCCACATTCTGCACGTCGACGGTGGACGCAGCCTGAAGCTATAGCGCGCCGGTCAAGGCGGCGGCGGCATGACAGTGCCTGGCGCGATTTCCTCATCCTCGCGACCGAAACGTGGCAAGGGAGTCTGCAAATACCAGCGCTTACCCTTGGCGTCATACCACCACTTCTGCGCGTCATGCAGTGAACGGATGATGCCGGAATCGAGTTCGTAGTAGTCGATGGTCGCGATCACTCGCGCTTCCTTGCCGTCATCGGAGAGAAACTGATTGCTGACCGTGTAGTCGGTCACACGATAACGCGCGGTATTCTTCAGATCGGCGGCGAACGGCTTGCCATCGGGCGAACGCAAATACTTGGCGGCCTCGTCGTAGTAACCCCAGCGCACAAGCTTGCGGTAGTTATTCACCGCCGCATCAAACACCGTCGCACGGTCGCCCTTGCCAAGCGGGATGGCGCCACAGGCTGCGAGCGTCGTCACCACCAGCGCCGCCAACGAGATTTGAATCATTGAATTACGCATACGTCCGCGCTTCCCATAGTTGTGCCGCCGCGCGCGCTTTCATGCGCGCGCACCGCGCTCAATGATCACGCACACGTCGCGCACGTGACGCACCACGCCTTGCTTATTTATTTTGAGACGCACCCAGCGCACGGAGAATTCCGCCAGTAGTATGCGCGTAATGTTCTCGGCGAGTGCTTCGATGAGTTTGAATTCACTGGCTCGGGCGAAATCTCTGACGCGGTCGGTCACAGCCTTGTAGTCAACGGTGTATTGCAGGTCGTCGGTCGCGCCGGCCTGGCGAGTATCGAGACCCAGTTCGAGATCCAGAATCAAGGTCTGGCGAATGCGCCGCTCCCACTCCCAGACGCCGATGACGGTGTCGACCGACAAATGCTGCAGGTAAATGATATCCATGCAAACCGATGCTGCTCAGCGTGAAGGCGGATGTTAGCAGAGTAGCGCGCGCCTTGATCGGCAGAGCGCCATCGGGTGCAATACCACTATGCTTACTTCCCTGTTCATGGTCATCGCCGCCTACTTACTCGGTTCGGTGTCGACGGCGATCGTCGTGTGTCGCGTGCTCGGCGTGGCCGATCCGCGCGAAGTCGGTTCACGCAATCCTGGTGCGACTAATGTGCTGCGTCACGCCGGCAAGGGCGCGGCAGCCGTGACCCTGCTCGGCGACTCGGCCAAAGGCCTGGTCCCGGTGCTGATCGGTCACGCCCTCGGTCTCAACGCCACCGCGCTCGCGGCCATCGCCCTAGCCGCCTTTCTCGGACATCTGTATCCGCTCTATTACGGTTTTGTTGGCGGCAAAGGCGTCGCCACGTTCATCGGCGTGACCCTGGCCCTGAACCCATGGCTGGGCGCGAGCTTTATCGGCATCTGGCTGGTGGTAGCCTTGCTCTTGCGCTGGTCCTCCTTGGCCGCGCTGGTCGCGACCGCCAGCATGCCGCTGGTGTCATGGTGGTTGCAGGCGCCACTAGCGGCGGTCGCGCTGCTTGGCGTGATGAGCGGATTAGTGTTTTGGCGCCATCGTGGCAACATCGGCAATCTGCTCAAGGGCACGGAGAAAAAGATCGGCCAGAAGGGCTGAGTCTTTGTCCGCTGGCGCAGGCGGTTTAGGGGGTGGCCGCGACTTCCGCCAAAGCCCCCAGGCTGGTCATAGGCCAGCGCGGGTAGACCTTGAACCCGGCCCCGTCCCTTTCCCCCGCCGCCAGCCGCAAATGCCCAACGAAGGCGATCATCGCGCCGTTGTCCGTCGCATAACGTAAGCGCGGAAAGGCGACCGTGACATCCAGGCCCGCGCACATCTCGGTCAGTCGCGAACGCAGCGCTTGATTGGCACTCACGCCGCCCGCCACCACCAGCTTCTTCATACCGGTCTGCTGCAAGGCACGACGAATCTTAATCGCGAAGGTATCGACCACCGCGTCGCTGAAGCCGCGCGCGATGTCGGCGTGGAGAGCAGGACTGGACTCGGCTGCGCGCAGGGTGTTGACGACATGGGTTTTCAGACCACTGAAGCTCATGTCCAAACCCGGCCGGTCGGTCATCGGACGGGGAAAGCGGTAGCGCGACGGATCGCCCTGGCGGGCCAGAACCTCAACTGCTGGTCCGCCTGGATAGCCGAGATCGAGCATCTTGGCGACCTTATCGAAGGCCTCGCCGGCGGCGTCATCCAGGGATTCCCCGATGATTTCATAGCGCCCGAAGCCAGCCACGCTGACCAGCAGTGTATGACCGCCCGACACCAGCAGGGCCAGAAACGGCGGCTGTGGCCCGTCCGGTTCGAGCAGGGGTGCGAGCAGATGGCCTTCCATGTGATGGATGCCCAGGGCAGGAATGTTCAAGCCCCAAGCGAATCCGCGGGCGAAGCCGGCCCCGACCAGCAGCGCCCCGGCCAAGCCCGGGCCGGCGGTATAGGCGACGCCATCGAGCCCTTCGGCGGGCATGTCAGCCTCAGCGAGGGCCGCAACCACCATCGGTGCGAGCTTACGCACATGGTCACGCGAGGCGATTTCCGGCACCACACCGCCATATTGACGATGGGCGTCGACCTGGCTGTAGAGATGATCGGCGAGAATGCCCCGCTCGCCGTCGTAGATGGCCACGCCGGTTTCGTCGCAGGAGGTTTCGATACCCAGTACTCGCACTGTCATTTGCTCCAAAGAAAGCCGCAAGTCTCGACTTCGAGAAAGATCATGGCTATATTTCGCGGTCCCCGCCGTGGCGGCTGTAACCAGTTAAGGAACTCATTAAGGTATGCCTAGCGTTCGACTTCGCGACAATGAACCATTCGACATCGCCATGCGGCGATTCAAGAGGGCCTGTGAGAAAGCCGGCGTGCTTGCGGAAGTGCACCGCCGCGAATTCTACGAGAAGCCCACCCAGGTAAGAAAGCGCAAAGCCGCTGCCGCGGTGAAACGCTGGCAGAAGAAGGCAGCCCGGCAGACCTTGCGTCGTACGCGCCCGTTCTGATCGAGTGAGCGGTTCGTTCAAAGAACGCCTGACAGAGGACGTCAAAGTCGCTATGCGAGCCGGCGAGAAGCCCAAGCTAGCGGCACTCAGACTGATCTCGGCGGCGGTCAAACAGTACGAGGTAGATCACCGGACCGCCCTTGAGGACGGCACGGCACTTGATTTGCTGACCAAGATGGCAAAACAGCGCCGCGGATCGATCAGCCAGTTCCAGTCCGGCGGTCGAGACGACTTGGTCAAGCAGGAAGAGTTCGAGCTGGCGATAATCCTGCAATACCTGCCGCAGCCGCTCAGCACCGAAGAAGTCGACCAGCATGTGGCCGACGCCATTGCGGCCACGGGCGCAGTGGCAGCACGCGACATGGGCAAGGTCATGGGCATTTTGAACGGCAAGCTCAAGGGCCGCACGGACATGGCTGCGGTCAGCGCGCTGGTCAAGGCCAGACTCACCGGCTGAGCCCGCCCCTGCGGGCCGCGGCTACCAGCCGGACTCGCCGCTGCTTACAATCCGGCATCGCCCTACGCCACCGTCCCCTGATCCCATGGCTGGCCGCATCCCTGAGCAATTCATCGCCGACCTGTTAGCCCGTGTCGACATCGTCGAACTGGTCGAAACCTATCTGCCACTGCGAAAAGCGGGCAAGGACTTCCAGGGACTGTGCCCCTTCCATGGGGAAAAAACGCCCTCCTTCACCGTTAGTCGCGACAAGCAATTTTTTCACTGTTTCGGTTGTGGCGCGCACGGCAGCGCCATCGGCTTTCTCATGAAGCATCGCACCCTCGAGTTTGTCGAGGCAGTCGAAGAACTGGCGGGCGCTGCCGGCATGGAAGTGCCGCACGAAGCACGCAGCCAGCGTGCCGGCAGCACCCGCGATTTGTTCGCCATCCTCGAACAGGCGCGCGCCTTCTACGAGGGGCAGTTGCGCCACAGCGACAGCCGCGAGCTGGCGGTAAATTACCTGAAGAAGCGCGGTTTGAGCGGCGAAATCGCCAAGACCTTCCGCCTGGGGTTTGCACCCTCGGGCTGGCGCAATCTGCTCGATGTGCTGATGGCCAAGGGCGTGAGCGAAGAACAAGCCGAGCGCGCGGGGCTGGCAATCAAGCGCGAACGCGGCGGCTACTATGATCGTTTTCGCGACCGGATAATGTTCCCGATCCACGACCGGCGCGGGCGCGTAATCGGATTCGGTGGGCGGGTTATCGACAGTGGTGAGCCGTAATATCTGAACTCACCTGAATACGAGGTCTTCCACAAAGGGCGCGAACTTTACGGTTTGCACGAAGCTCTGGCGGCCAATCGCAAGCTCGGCAGCCTGACCGTGGTGGAAGGTGCGGGCATCAACACGCTGGTCAGCGCCGACGCCGGTGCGCCTTTCGGCGGTGCCGTGTTCCATGAC
>JANLSI010000331.1:0-6001 GCA_031362345.1 Pseudomonadota bacterium | reverse complement strand
GGGTCGGCGGGGTATTCTATGGCGAGCAGGAACTCGCCAATGCCATGATCACCGATGTTGATAAGCAGCTCGATGTCGAGCTGCCTGCTTGATTGCGCTCTAGCAGGCTGGTGAAAAACGTAGCGAGCGAAGGCAGTTTGCGTTCCGGCGGCGCGGAGGAACCGCAGCGTATACGGAAATACGTGAGGATTCCGAGCACCGCCGGGACGCAAAATGTCGAGCTCAGTAGTTTTTCACCAGTCAGCTACGCGCCGCGCGTCGGCGCGACGATGCCGTGCGCGATCATTTCCAGATTGGTGTCGATGTAGTCGTCCGGGCAGGCGGTCGAAAGGAACACGAAGCGCGCACCGGCATCGAGATATTCCTGCAAGCGCGCGCGACAGCGCTCTGGTGTACCGGCCAGGGTGTATTTGTCGACCAGCTTGCTGAAGTCCTGCGAGTACTGCACCGAGAGTTTGTCGTTGGCCATCTTGAAACCGCTGGCCTCGTCCTCATGGGCGGCGGTGAAGAGAAAGATACCGGGGGTGAAATCCCGCAGGTCGCGCCCGCATTCCTCACCGAACCGTTTAATCTTGGCAATGCTCTCGGCCAGTTGTTCAGGCGTGTACATATAGGGCAGCCAACCATCGGCGAAGCGCGCGGCACGGCGCATGGCGGCGTCCTTGCGGCCCGATACCCAGATCGGCGGGCGCGGCTTCTGGATCGGTAGCGGCTTGAGAGAGAATTCGTTCAAGGTCGTATAGCGGCCATGAAAAGTGACATCGGTTGAGGTCCAGGTGCGATGCAAAACTTCGAGGGCTTCGTCGGTGCGCGAACCACGCTGCTTGACCGGCACCCCGCAGGCTTCGAATTCCTTGGGATATTCACCGCCGACGCCGACACCCAGCATGAAGCGGCCGTTGCTGGCCACGTCGAGTGCCGCGCCGAGCTTGGCCAGCAGCGCGGCCGGGTAGAGCGGTACCAAGGTAATGGCACTCATCAACTGGATGTGGGTGGTGGCGCCGGCGGCGACGCTCAAGGACACGAAGCCATTGCCGGTATCGCCGTAGAAGCTGACGTGTTCGCCGCAGCCCAACACGTCGAAACCCAATTCTTCGATGCGGCGTGCCGACGCGGCGACGTCATAGGGTGAGCGGAGCGCGGTGCCAAAGCGGAGCGGTTGGTCGGTCATGGTGGCTACCTGTTGGTTCGAGAACGATGGCGCGGGCGCGCAGGCCCGCCGCCGAAAGTGTAAGCGAGGTCGTCGTCGTCGCCCACGGCTGGCATGGGCTTACAGCGCGCGCGGCGGCGTGGTCGGCAGGCTGTGGCGAATTTGTTCGAACAGCGCCAAGCCGCCCGCCGAGATGTTCTGTTCGGGATGGGCGACGCAGAACTTGTCCATGGCCGCGAACAAAGCCTCGGCGTGGGTGAAGGACAGTACATCGACTTCGCGCGCCGAGGCCAGCCCGGTCATGAAGCCGGACAACCACATCTGCGGCGCGTCGACCCGCTCGCCTGCGGCGCGTCGCGTCTGCCATGCGCTGCACGGCCAGTCGGCAAGGCTGGTGACTTCAGCTTGGGCGCACGCGCCTGAGCAGCACACCAGGGTGGCAATGATACGCAAGGTGTTTGAGACCATGGGTGACTCCAGTCTGGACGCAGGTGACGCCGTGGCGACCTGTGGACCGCGAGCGTAACGGCCCGCGCCGCCGTGCGCCAGACAGACTGACAGGCCGCCGGACGCAGTCCTCAGGCGCCCATCCAGCAACCGTGCAGCGGCGCGGGCAGAAGTTGGTCGAACCACACCCGCGCCAAGGGTTCGGCATCACTCGCAGCACCATCCCAAATGCCTAGCCAGCTGCAATCGGCGGCGAAATCGCGTACCAGGGACAGCACGTAGGTGTCGTCCTCGCGCGCTGAACGCGGCACCACGGCCGCTTCGCTGACGGCGCACTGGGGGCCCAGGTCGATGTCGCGACGGGCGCCCGTTTGCGCATCGATGCGCGTCAATGCATTGAACCAATCGTGGCGGCTTGCTTGCTGGCCCCTGGTCGCAAGCCAGCTGTAACGATAGTCGCGCCCCTGCACGTCGCGATGCACGGCCGGGAATTCGCAATCGCTCGCCAGCGGCTGTTGCCAGCGCACCTGGCGCGCCAGCACATCGACCACGCCGCGTTGCAGACTGCCGCCGTGATAACCCTCGGCGGCGAGCGGCTGACCAGCGGAGATCGCATCGAGCGCGCGCTTGGTGGTGTTGAAGTCGGGATAGCGCACGAGGTCCAGCACCAGTTCACGACCACCGGCCCGTTCAAAGCCATTCACCGCGTGCCAGAAGAAGAATGGTTCGGTCTCAATGCGCACGATCTTCTCAGGTGCATCGATCGGTATGACTAGCACGGTAGTCGGCTCATCAGCGCGCCATTCCAGCGCTTCGACGAAACTGCGCCTGACCAACAGCTTCAAGCTCGAACACCACAGCGGCGCGAGCACGAAAACCAGATGATTATCGGTGGCGAAGAAATCGTGCACTTCACTGACACCCGGCAGTGCGATGGAATGCAGACGCCGCGCGGCGCCTTGCGAGGGCAGCTCGTATAGATCCAGCCATACCCGTGCGCCGATCCGCACGCCGAATTGATAGATAGCACGACGACTCGCGACACGATGGGGATGCGCGTTCCAGGCACCGCGTATCAGGCCGTTCAAGCTAGTCTCGCCGCGATTGGCTAGCGTTACGGGATCGAGTTCGACCGGCAGCGTGCTCTCGTAGAGTGCGAACAGCCGGCCCTGCCAGGGCAGCACATTGATGTTGGCGGTATTACGTATGACCGGCGCGCCGAACAGCGCGGCAAGACTGCGCGCGCGGCTGAAGGGCTGCCGAAAGCCGCCGTGACTGGGGACCGTGGCGCGCTGGTCGGCATCGACACTGGGCGTGTGAGTGATGCGTACCGCGCCGCTCGCACTGGCACTGTCGAGTCGCACCGCGCTCACGGCACCGGTCCCGTCGAACCAGTGCGGTCGCGTGCCGATGTCGAAGCGCGCCGGACCATTGCGGTAAAGCGTGCCGCATAGATCGGCCGGCAGCCGGCCTTCAACCCGTAATGGTTGGAAGCCATGTTCATGATCGAGCCCGTGCAAAGCCGCAGTGTCGGGCTGCGATGCCGATGGCGAACTCACGTGGGGCAGAGTTTGAGCAAGCATGGTGGTATTCCTCGCTGGCTGGACAGGCTGTCGATGATGACAGTGTAAACATGCTAGGCGTCGGAGTTGACAGTGTCAACACGGGTCGGCAGCATGTCGCCATGGTCAGCAGCTACCACCACGGCGATCTGCGCGAGGCATTGCTCGATGCCGCGCTTACCGCGCTCGACGAGCACGGCGAGCTGCCGTCCTGGCGCGCGCTGGCGCGCGCCTGTGCCGTATCCCAGACCGCGCCTTATCGACATTTCGCCAATTTCGACGCGCTACAGGTGGCGGTCGCCGCCGCCTGCTTTCGACGCCTGACGGTGGCGGTGCGCGCGGCAACGGTCAAGTTCGACGACCCGTTTGAACGACTCGCAGCCGGTCTTACTGCTTATTTCCGTTTCGGTTACCGCCACCCGAGCAGGTATGAACTGATGTTCGGGCGCAAGCGTGTTTTGCTCAATGACGCCGAGGTGCAGGCGGCCAGTGCCGAGGCCTATGGCACCCTGGTCGACGCGGTCGCGGCCTGCGGCGTGCAGGACAGCGCGAGCTTGGCTTTTTCTTTGTGGTGTGCGGTGCATGGTCTGGCCGACATTGCCGCCAGCGGTCTGCGCGCGCCGCTGCCAGGCACGCGCCCTGCGGCTTTGCCGGCGGCTGTCATCGCAATGTGCGTGGCGCACATCCGCGCCCAGGCGCAACCGCTGCCCCGCCGCGCCAGCAAAAAGAAAGGGGGTTGAGCCCCTTACTCGCGAGCGCCGGCCGCGCCCAGCTATTCGCCGCGCCGGTAGACCCGCGTGTATTCCAGTGTGCGGCCCAGATCGGTGCGCCGGTAGCGGGTCAGGATCTTGAGCTCGTCGCCTGCTTCGTCGAGGCTGAATTTTTCCACCAGCCGATCGCCGCCCTTGAGGTCGGTATCGATGACCAGCGTCTCGCGCTCGAAATAGCCGAAGGTGCGGCCCAGCCCATCGTGTGCGAATTCCGTGCCCTTGGCCGAATAGGAATTGCCGGCTGGATTGATCGCGAACAGGCGTTTGAAGCGTTTGTCGTAGAGCACCGCGCACATACGCGACTGGTAGATTTTGACCGCCTTGGCGGTCATCACTACATCGAGATCGCCCGGTAGCGACCAGTCGACATCGACGGTATCGGCGGCTCGCAGTTCTTTGCTGGCGCGTTCCTGTTCCTGATATTTGCTGCCGCCCTGGCCGCGCTTATCGCCGCCGAAGTTGCCTTTGATTTGGCGTTTGCGCAGCTTCAAGAGCTGCGCCTTGAGGATTTTGGTGGCGCCGATATAGGACTCGGACTGCACCTCGTCCAACACCCAACTGCCATTCAGCTTTTCTGTATCGGCGGCCGCCGTCAGCGGCAGCGCGAGGCCGACACTGAACAGTATGGCCGCCACCATCGTGCGGGCGGCGAAGCGACGAAATGACAGCAGATGGCTCGTGTGCATGGCTATGGACTCTATCGCGCTGATCAAGGGCGGCGGCAGTTTATCACCGAAGCCACGCAGCTCATGCCAAGGCGTCGGTCGACTTGATGAGCGCGGCGCGGATGCCGGTTTCGCTCATCGAATGGCCGGCATCGGGCACCACTATCAGCGCCGCTTCGGGCCAGGCGCGATGGAGATCCCAGGCTGAGCGCATCGGACACACTACGTCGTAGCGGCCCTGCACGATCACCCCAGGTATGTGGCGGATGCGACCGATATTGCGCAGCAGCTGATCATCGCGCGTGAAGAAGCCACGATTAACGAAATAGTGGGCCTCAATGCGGGCGAAGGCCTCAGCGAAGCGCCCGCCGCCGAATTTTCTGATCAATGCCGGGTCGCTCACCAGCTTACTGGTACTGGCTTCCCACACCGACCAGGCAAGGGCTGCTTTGCGCCGCACCTGTGGGTCGCGGCTGGTGAGGCGTTTGTAATATGCGCTGAGCAGGTCGCCGCGTTCGCGCTTGGGAATGGCTTGCAGATAGCCTTCCCAAGCGTCGGGAAAAAGTTGGCTGGCGCCCGCTTGATAGAACCACGCCACTTCGGCTGCGCGCAGCAGGAAAATGCCGCGCAACACCAGCGCTTGCACCCGCGCCGGGTGGCTCTGCGCATAGGCCAGCGCTAGTGTGCTGCCCCAGCTGCCGCCGAACACCAGCCATTGTGCGATACCGAGATGAGTGCGTAGTTTTTCGATGTCTGCGACCAGATCCCAGGTGGTGTTCTCGCGCAGTTCCGCATGGGGGCGACTGCGGCCACAGCCGCGCTGGTCGAACAGTACAATGCGCCATTTGCGCGGGTCGAAATACCGGCGCTGGATGGCGTCACAGCCGCCGCCCGGGCCACCGTGTAGAAACACCAGCGGGCGGCCTGCCGGGTTGCCGCATTCTTCAAAATAGATCGTGTGCAGGGTCGAGACCCGCAGCCGCCCACGGCGATAGGGCTCGATGGCTGGGAACAGATCGATAGTCGCGTCGCGGCGCCGCGCTGGTTTGGCGGTCATGGCGTAGTTTCCGGGTTGAGAGATAGACCACTCGGCTCGCGAGCGTCAAACAGATGATGCGCTGGCCGCGCACGAGGATCCAGCTGGCAGCGGCGCGGCAAGGTACAGCGCTTATGTTCGACAGGCACGGTGATAATATCCGCAGCGCCGATTGCAGCCCGCGTGCACCGCGCGGCGCTCGGCAAGAACACGCATGCTAACTGAGGAGGGGGAGATGATCGTTTCGCGTACCAAGCTATGGCCCGTGCTGGGTTTACTCGGCGTCGCCGCCGTACAGGCCGAACAAGGTGCGCCGTCGACGCCACCGTCCGACAGCCACTGGACCAGCTATAACGAGAACGTCAACGGCC
>JANLSI010000035.1:0-1812 GCA_031362345.1 Pseudomonadota bacterium | reverse complement strand
CCAGGAAGTCCTGTTTCGCTTTCGAACGTGACAACTTGCCGGACGAGGTCCGCGGCAGCGTGCGCGGCGGCACGAGGTCGATGTGGCAGGTGATGCCGAAATGGGTATTGATGAGCGAGCGCAGTTCGTCGATGAGGCTGCGCATCTTGGCCGGGTTGGTCTCGCGGGATTCAACCACAATCACGACTTGGTCAGCGCCGCTGTCATCGGTAAAAGAAAAGGCAGAGACATTACCAAAACGTACGCCCGGCAGGCTTTCGGCCACGTATTCGAGGTCGTGGGGCCAGATGTTGCGGCCATTGACAATAATCACGTCCTTACGGCGTGCTGTCACCACCACATGGGAGCCCACGCGGTAGCCGATATCACCGGTATCCAGCCAGCCTTCGTCGGACAACACTTCGGCGGTCGCCGTCGGGTTCTGGAAATACCCCTTCATGACACTGGCGCCACGCAGGCAGATACGCCCGCACTGGTAATCGGGCAGATCATTGCCGGCGTCGTCCCGGATCGCCATTTCAAAGCTGGGCAGGATTTCACCGCAATCGACGAAGGTCAGCGTGTCTTCCGGGCGTTCGGCTTTGGCCGCAGACGGTATTTCGACACGGCCTTCGGTCGCCATGATCTCCTTGTCGACTTTGATCGCGCTGATACCGACGTCGAGCTCGGCGAAGCTGATCGCGAGTGCACATTCAGCCATACCGTAGCAGGCGACGAAGGCACGCGGATCAAACTTGGCCGGCTTCAGCACATGCGCGAACTGGCGCAGCGGTTCCGGATGAATGCGTTCAGCGCCGACACAAGCGACGCGCCAGGAACTCAGGTCGTAACGGTCCTGATCGGTCAAACGCAGGCGCTTGGCGCACAGCGCGTAACCGAACGGTGGGCTGGACGAGATGGTGCCGCGATTCTGGGAAATAACTTTAAGCCACAGCCGCGGGCGCATGGCGAAGGTCCGCGGGCTCAGGTAATCAGCCGACAACTGGCTGCCCAGAGGCAGCAATACGAAGCCAACCAGCCCCATGTCGTGATAGAGGGGCAGCCACGCGACCATGCGGTCTTGGCGCGTGATCTTGAGACCATGTACTGCGATGTCGCGCAGGTTGGTCATCACGCAATGCTGGGAAATCTCGACGCCGCGCGGGAAGCGCGTGCTACCGGAGGTGTACTGCAGATAGGCGGTCTCGTCAGCGCGCAGCGACTCAAGTTCGCAGTTCAGTTCAGGTAGGAGATCGAATTCGTCGGGGGTGCCGGTCTTGACCAGATTGAGCCGTTCCACGGCTTGGCGCAAGAAACCTACGTGAGACTCGGGCGCAACGGCGACGTCGGCACCGCAGCTATCAAGCATGCGTTCCAGTTGCTCGACGTAGGCCTTGCGCGCGCCGAGCTGAAAGCCGGCAGGCAGGGCCACCGGGATGTACCCGGCATACTGGCAGGCAAAGAAAAACCGATGAAACATCGGCTCGGTCTCTGCCACGATGGCGACACGCGCGCCGCGCTTACAGCCCAGACCGCGCAGGCGGCGCGCTAGGGCCATGGCCTCGATGCGCAACTCGCGATAGCTCAGAACCGCAGATAACTCACCACGGCCGTCGTAGAAGTTGTATCCGGCCTCGCCTTGGGCGGCATATTCGAGCGCGTCGACGAGGGTCGCGAAGTCGGCGTTGCGCAGCGGCAATATGTTGTTGATTATCGTGGCTTTTATCATGATTGGAGTTGAATTGTACGGACTGAATCGACAGACCCGAGCGAGACTGGGCTGTCCCCCCTGACGCAGCGGCTGGGATTATAACTGGTTCGTAACATTAGTGA
>JANLSI010000241.1:0-2997 GCA_031362345.1 Pseudomonadota bacterium | reverse complement strand
GCCGGTGCCAATCCATTTGCGATCTGGCCAGCGGTAAGCGTCACGGCCGGCGGTACCTTTTTCGGATCGACCAGCTTGATGAAGCTGTCGCCAAAGGCCATGCGATGCATCGTGCCGAACCACAGCGGCATTTCCTGAATCTTCTTCAGACCGAGCACGCCTTCGTAGAAAGCCAGGCTGGCCTTGATGTCACCGACCACCATACCGATGTCGACGGCGTTCTTGGCGGGATTCATGCCCATGGGTGTTGTCCTTAGTGTTGAGGATCGCGACTGGCCAAGAGTGTACGTGGGTGCGCTACGAGCGCCAAGGGCAAGCCGCCTTCTCCCTGTGGGTCCGACTGCAGTCGGACATTCATAGCCAAGAAGGCGAGTGCGCTAGCATGACTGCACACGGGAGCGCGGGGAGCCTACATGATTACGCCTGATGCCATCTCGCTCGGTTTTGATCCGTCGCGACTCGCCCGCGTCACGCGACGCGTCGAGGCCGATATCGCCAACGGGCGCTGCAACGGTGTGGCGCTACGCGTCACACGTCATGGCCAGCCAGTGATCGATCTCTGCGAAGGCTATGCCGACCGCGACGCTGGCATGCCGCTCGAACCGGACTCAGTGTTCCATCTCATGTCGCTGACCAAGGCATTGACCGCGACGGTGGCCTTGAAGCTCATCGAAGATGGCGTGTTTCATTTGACCACCCCGGTAGCCGAAGTGATCCCCGAGTTTGGCAAGATCGACAAGCAATCGATCAACGTCTTCCATCTGCTGACCCAGACTGGCGGGCTACCCATGGACACGCCCGGCGTACCGCCCGAAGTGATCGCCAATCTCGAGCATTACGCTGCCTGGACTTTCGACCGGCCGGCGGCTTGTCGTGCCGGTGAGCAGGTCGCCTACTCGGTGCTGGTCGCACACTCGGTGCTGGGCTTGTTCATGCAGCGCGCGGCCGGACGATCGTTCGTCGACCTCATGCAGGAGCAGCTGTTCGGGCCACTTGTCATGCGCGATACGGCGTTTGGGCCACGCGCCGATCTCATGGCGCGACGGTGCCCCTTACAACCGGCTTCCTATCTGCTCTCGCTCGAACACCAGCAGGCAGCCAATATCGCCGCCACCCATATCGCGCGTATCAGCGCTTATGCCACCACCCCCCACGCGGTGGTGCCCGGCGGCGGTGCGTTCTCGACCTTGGCCGATATGGTCCGTTTTGTTGAGATGTTGCGACGTGGCGGCGAACTCGACGGCCAGCGCATTTTGTCGCCGGCGATGATCGAATTGATGTCGCGCAATCACACTGGCCGCATGCCTAATCAGATTTTCAAATGGCTGTTTGCTAGCCGCCACTGGGTTGCATGCCCGGCCTACCTGGGGCTGGGCTTCTGGACACGGGGCGAGCAGCCGACGCCGGGGCCCTTTGGCGATTTGAATTCGCCGCGCACGTTTGGCGGCATCGGGCGGGGCACGACGCTGTTCTGGATCGATCCGGCGCGGGATCTAAGCCTGGTGTTGTTAACGACGGGCTTGATGGCTGAGGCGGATAACTTCGTGCGCTATCAGACGCTGTCGGATCTGGTGGTGTCTTCGCTGGTAAATTAGCGTGGTGGAAGGGCTTGAACCGGATCATCGCAAGGGCGATGCGCCACGCCGCAGTGTGCGCGGCGGCGTCATGCTGTGAAAAACGGCGCAGCGCTCAGAATTTTGTTTTCCTGATGCTGGATCAAGGGCGCGGCGGCTTCGGCGTAGACCGGCCAGGCCGGGTCGGCCTGCATGCGGGCGCGACGCTCGGCGCGATCGTTGAGATCCTTGAAGCGCCACAGATGCAGCACCTGATTCAATTGCCCAATGTCCATCGAGGTATACCAGCCGACGCAATCGCCGAGGTACTGCTGTTGCAGCGGCCAGCCTTGACTGCCGTAGAGTTCCAGAAAAGCTTTGAGCTTGCCGGGGTGCAGGGTGTAGGTGCGATGGTCAACGATCATGAGCGGCCTCCTAAAAACTTCGAGCGTCGTCGCGACTTAGCGGCTGGCCTGCGCACCATGCACGCGTCGTGCGCGCACAATGCCGTAGATACTGATGGCTATCCACGCCATTTCGATAATGAAGGACGACAGATTGAAGTCATACACGAGCGATACGGTGATCATGAGTGAACCGAGCAGGTTCACCACGGAATAGCCAACGCTCTGCCCCGACAGACGCTCGCTCTGCAGCAGGAAATAGGCGACCAGGATCATGATGACGCCGACGGTGCCGACGAAGTCATACCAGGCGATGTTCATGGCTGCACCGTGCGCGCCAGCAGGCGATCGAATTGATTGGCGAAGGCTTGGCGATCTTTGTGATCCAATGGCGGTGGGCCGCCGCGCACTAGGCGCGAGGCGCGCAGTTCATCCAGCATGTCGCGCACCGCCAGGCGTTCGCCGATGTTCTCAGTGGTGTAAAGCGTGCCGCGTGGATTGAGCGCCAGCGCGCCTTTGGCGATGACCGCCGCCGCGAGCGGAATATCGGCGGTGATCACCAGGTCGCCGGGTGCGACTGAATTCTCGATGTGCTTGTCTGCTTCGTCGAAGCCGCCCGGCACGCGCACCGCGCGCACATGGGGCGAGGGCGGCAGATTCAAGGATTGATTGGCGACCAGGGTGGTAGCGATCGCGCGGCGCTCGGCGGCGCGCAGGATGATGTCCTTGATCATGCGCGGACAAGCATCCGCATCGACCCAGATCTGCATGGGCGCGTGCCGCTCAGCGCTTCAATTCGTAAACGTCGACGAACATTTCGAACTCGCGTTTCCAGTCCATATGGTGGTCGCCACGGGCGTTCTGGTCGACGAAACTGGTGAGCCGATACAGCCATTGATTGAGCGAAATCCATTCGGCAATGTCGTGATGCTTAGTGGCGGCGTGGTTATCGTGATCCTGGGCCAGCGCCTGGCAGCGGCCGATTTCGAGCATCAGCGTGTTCAGGTGCTTGGCGACGTCTTTGAGGGAGACCTTGGCGG
>JANLSI010000234.1:0-4226 GCA_031362345.1 Pseudomonadota bacterium | reverse complement strand
GGAGCTGCTGTTCGAACAGTGTTTTGATTACACCGGAATGAAAATGGACAAGCGAGCCGGCGCCACTCAGCATCAGCGCGGAGCGGCCGAAACAATGGCTGGCGCGTTCGAAGAAATCGAGCTTATCCGCCGAGGCAATCGCGCTTTCAGGGAGCGCAGCGATGTATGCGAGGCATTGCGTCAGTTCGTCGATGTAATCGACGATGAGCCGTTTGGTGCCGAATTTCGCCACTTCGTGCAGACCGCCGCGACCCATGCCGCCCATGTTGCCGTGGATGCCTTCGTTGAGGGCGAACAGCAGACCGACATCGTCACCTGCGGCGCGCAGGCCGCGCAGTTCCGCGAGCCGACGCGAGATATCCGCGTAATCGTAGTTGTTCGAGGGGTCCTGGTGTTTCCAGGCTTCGTTACCCGACAGACGATCGTGTTCGAGGGCTGCCGTCTTCCACTGCGCGTAGTTGGCAGCATCGGCCAGACACCGTTCGACTTCGACCAGGCGGGATGCGCGCGCGTGGGAAGGCATGAAGGACTCCAAGTGATCGAGAATTCAAGGCTGCGGCGCTGTCCTACGCAGCACGCCACACACGATTCGCAAGCCCGCCGGCGACCAAGCAGGCCACCGCCGCGCCGCCGACACGGTGCGCTGACGGCGGCATGCGCGCGGAAATCAGCGCAGCTCGAACCCCTCGTAGCCGCTGTCCGCGCTTTCCGCGAATATTCTGCGGTAGGCGGGTACCCCTTCAGTGAACATCAGAAACCGCCCGCGGTCGCCCTCCGGATTGTTATAGCCGAAAAACCAGGAGTTGCGCACGTCGGCGAACAGCTTTCCCTTCACCGAGTCATAGCAGCGTTGCGTCCACGCCTCTTCCGCATCTACGCGGGCCTGGATCGTAGCAAAGCCCTGTGCCCGCAGGTAGCGGATGCAGTCGACGATCCATTCCACGTTGGATTCGACGCAACGCGTGATATTGCAGAATGCGGCAGGATTGTGCGGGCCGAGGATGGAAAAGAAATTCGGGAACCCGGCGGACTGGACGCCGAGGTTGGTCTTTGGGCCGTCAGCCCACTTATCCTGCAGCGACTGGCCCCGTTCGCCGACGATGTCCATGCGCATCAGCTCACCGGTCACGGCGCGGAACCCGGTGGCATAGATGATCACGTCCAATTCGTGCAAGCGGCTGCGCGTCGCGTCGCCGGTTTCGATGCCGAGCGGTTGCACGCGTACGATGGGTGTCTCAACGAGGTCGACGAGTTCGACGTGATCGAGATTGAACACCTCGTAGTAGTTCTTCTCGCCCGGTGGGCGTTTGGTGCCGTAGAGATGATCCTGTGGGATTAACTTTCGTGCTGTCTCGGAGTCACGCACCCGTGCGCGGATCTTCTCCGCCAGAAACTCGCTGACGTCGGCGGCAATGGCCCGGTCCGTGAACAAATCGCTGTAGTTCGCCAGCCACAAGGCAAAGCCGCCACGGTCGTGCAGCGTCTGGTAATTCGCCCAGCGCTCGGCCTTGCCTATCTCGCTACCTTTGCGTTCGTCCATTTGATGGATAAAGCCGGCAAACGTCTGCTTGCACCGCGCGAAAATCTCGTCGGCGTTCTGCTTGAGGTCACGCTGGGTACCCGCATCGATCGGCGCGTTGCCCAACGGGGTGCACCAATTGGCCGTACGCTGGAACACCGACAGGTGTCCGACTTCCGGCGCGATGGTCTGGATCACCTGCACCGCGGTCGCGCCGCAGCCGATAACGCCGACGCGTTTCCCGCGAAGATCGATACCCTCGCGCGGCCAGCGCGCGGTATGCGTGGAGACGCCGGCAAAGCTGTCGATGCCGTCAATCCTCGGAAACTGGTGCGCCGACATAAAGCCAGTTGCCGCCAGCACATAGCGGGCGCGAACGTGCTGACCATTGACGGTGCGCATGTCCCACATTCTTTCGCCTTCATGGAACACCACCGATTGAACGCGAGCGTTGAATTCGATGTCTTTGCGCAGGCAGAACTTGTCTGCAACATGGTTGAGGTAGCGTTCGATTTCCGGTTGTCCCGCGAAGTGCTCGCTCCAGTCCCACTCTTCAATCAGTTCGCGCGAGAACGAATATTGATAGCTGTAGCTCTCCGAATCGAAGCGTGCGCCCGGGTAACGATTCCAGTACCAGGTGCCACCGATCCCGGAGGCGGCGTCGAATACCCGCGTCGACAGCCCGAGTTCGCGTAGCTTGTAAAGCGCGTAGAGACCCGAGACCCCAGCGCCGATAACGACGGCATCCAATTGCGTGGCCATTGATGTACTCCCCTTGATTGAGCTGATCAACATCGCTTCCGGCACGCGTTTCACGCTGCTGGCGACCTCATCGAGGGCACCTGCCCATCCCGTGAACGCGCAGCGGTTCGAACGTCGAGTATACGCGCGTTGCCATCGCCGCAAGATGTCGAAATGCGTCAATTTCCCGGCAATGCGCGCCAGTGCGGGTAGCTCGCAGCGAATCGGGCCGATCCGGCTTCACGCGGCGCGTCCGGCCGCGTGCGCCTGGGGCGCACGCGCAGGATTGTCGGTGCGGTGGGCGGCCGTGCCAGGACAACTGACCAGTGCAGGCCGCGTAGATTGGTACTGACAGATTGCGTCACGGGAGCGTGGAAGACGATGCCGCGTAGGTTCCCGTTCCGTGATCCGGCGCGCGACCAGGCCCCCGCGGCCTGCTTCACTGGATGTACGACGCGCGCAATGCACGACCGAGCCGCCGGGATCAGGCACCACACCCATCAATAGCCGACCTGGGTCGCGACCCAGGATGCGGACCACAAGCAGCGGAATCTGCGCTATTCTCGCACCGGCTCGCTACCTCCAGGGGACGAACACGGGTACGATCCAGGACGTAACGGATCACGACAACCTGTGTCGGCGACGCACAGACGAGCGCAGGCACTTCAACAGTCAATCTTGAACGGAGAATCGCCATGGTTACGCCGACCCTCGGATACGCCGCCCGCGATGAAGCAAACCCGCTGAGCAGATTCGACTTCGAACGTAGGGATCTCAGACCCGCGGATGTCCAGATCGACATCCACTATTGTGGTGTGTGCCACAGCGACCTGCACCAGGTGCACAACGATTGGGGGAACACCGTCTACCCCCTGGTGCCAGGCCACGAAATTGTTGGGCGCGTAGCCGCAATCGGCAGCGAGGTCGACAAATTCACGGTCGGTGACGTGGTTGCGGTGGGCTGTCTCGTGGACTCCTGCCAGCGCTGCGAGCCGTGCGAGGGAGGCGAAGAGCAGTATTGCCTCAAGGCGGCCACCCAGACTTATAACGACAAGGACCGCATCGACGGCAGTCCGACCCACGGTGGCTACTCCAAGCGCATCGTCGTGCGCCAGGAGTTCGTACTGCGCATGTCTGACAAGCTTGATCCGGCGGCAGCCGCGCCGTTGCTGTGCGCCGGGATCACCGTCTATTCCCCGCTGAATTACCACCGCGTATCCAGCGGGACGCGCCTCGGTGTCATCGGGCTGGGCGGTCTGGGACATATGGCAATCAAATTCGGCGCTGCCATGGGGGCGGAAGTCACCCTGTTCACTACGTCGCCAAGCAAGATTGAGGAAGCAAAGCGACTCGGCGCCCACAAAGTGGTCCTGTCCAGCGACCGCGAACAAATGAAAACCGCGCGGGGCTATTTCGATTTGCTCATCGACACGGTCCCGAAACCACACTCCATGAACGAATACCTGATGTGCCTGCGCCGCAACGGCAACATGGTGCTGGTTGGACCCATCGGCATGATGGACCCTCCGATTCACCTCGGCTTGCTCATCAGCGCGCGTAAGGCACTCTCCGGCTCCGCTATCGGCGGCATTTCGGAAACTCAGCAAATGCTGGATTTCTGCGCCGATCGAGGCATCACCTGCGATGTCGAGATGATCAACATCCAGGATATCAACCAGGCCTACGAACGCATGCAGCGCAACGACGTGCATTATCGGTTCGTGATCGATATGGCGTCCCTGAAGTGAGTGCCACCGATACCGCATAGCGAAGGTCTTGCCGACGCCGGGACTGGTGCCGAAGAACACCTCCCGCTTGCCGAGGAGTCGCGCGACTCCTCGGCCTCGATGGCGGCGAGCAGGGTCTCGGGATCGGGGCGTGACGGCGTGGCGCTCACTTGCGCCGGTCGCCAGACGCGCCGAGCTGGGCGATCTGGGCCAGGCGTGTGCCGATCGGCAGCCGATCG
>JANLSI010000022.1:0-2152 GCA_031362345.1 Pseudomonadota bacterium | reverse complement strand
TTGCCTGCCAGCTCGGCGGCGCCGACGGCCGCACGCTCTATTGCCTGGTCTACCCCGGCGCGATCCCGGACATCGCCCAGGGTATTCCCGGCGGCCGCATTGACGTAGCACGAGTCACGGCGCGTGCTGCGGGTTCGCCCTGACCCCGGCCGACCTGTGGCACTCGATCTTTGCAGGCCTGTCAGTCACGGTGTTCAGAGCTTGCCTTCTGCCAACCTGAAAGTTCGGACTTGGAAGCACAGGCAAGCCTACTGTGATTCTTTGCGCTCGGGCTCAGTGTCCGCCGTGTCCCAGACAAGCTGATGCTGCTGCGCGTCGATGTATCGATGAAAAGCAACGGGCAAACTCTAACACCCAATCTCTGCTCTGCGCCGGGCACCGTGACTGCCGCGCTGGCGCGAGCGTCACTTCTCCTGCAGGAAGGTGTCGGCGTCGATGCCAGCCTGCTTGAGGATGGCGCGCAGGGTGCCCTCGGGCATGTCGCCTGGGTGGTTGGGGATGGTGGTGTAGCGGTTGAGTGCTGGGTTGAACCAGATCTCATGCGAGCCTGCCGCTTGGCGGTGGAACTCCAGGCCGAGTTGCTTCAGCCGCTTGATGATGTCCCGATAGCGAAAGCCCGCCAGCGCGCCCATCAGGTAGCAATGATCAGCGGGTAGTCGAAGACCTCGCGCGCTGGCGGCAGTGGTGTGGTGCTGGGGCCGGTCTGCGCCTCGATCAACTTCTTGGCCACGTCGCGCGCGATCTCGATCGTCTCCTGAATCGTGCGGCCTTGCGCCACCAGACCCTGCACTTCATCGCTGGTGGCCAGGTACACGCCCTCGGGTAGCCTCTCGATGTGCAATTGGATTACGTGTTCCATAGTGATCACTCCTGGTCGGAAAAAAGTGTCAGATCTATTTTGTACGCTACATCGCGAAGAACGCCAACAACAACGTCACCACGCGTCCGACCGGGTGAGAGCTTGCTTTTTGCCTGCCGGAACGTTCGGACTTGGAAGCACGGGCAAGCCTACTGTGATTCTTTGCACTCGGGCTCAGTGTCCCAGACCAGCAGATGACACTGCGCATCGACGTATCGATGAAGAGCGAACGGCAGGCTCTGAACACCCAATCCGCTCCGGAGTCGTTCAGCGAATAGCCGAGTACCGCCAACACCGCCGCCAAAGCGGTCAAGTCGAATTCGCGACCGCTCACGGCGAAATACCCGATGGTGATCATCAAATCATTTATCGTCGCGACGATGGCCTCGACCGAGAACCTCCAAGTGAAGCGCAGCATTACATAGACGAAGAAGATGGCGACAATCGCGCCATCATCATCGGGCTGCGCAAGCTGGCAAAGTCCATCGGCGCCATGTCGCTGCTCGCCGAACGCACCGGTCTATCGCGCGAGACGCTCTACCGCATGCTCTAGCAACGCGGCAACCCACGGTTGGAGACACTGAACAGTCTGCTGATTGCGATGGGCATACGGCTGAGTATGTCGACGATCGAGCGCTAGGCGTTTCAGCGGCCGCCTGTAACAGGCGGCGTTGATACCGCGCCGTCCGTCCATTCAGCTGTGTGTGCGCGTTTCGCAATGCCTTGGATACTCTGTGGACCAGGCAATCAGGAAGCGTGCGACGAAGCCCATGCCGCGCGGCACAGACGACGGACGCCTGCGCCAGTCGATAGCCATTTCGCCGCCGTCCCACAACACGTTCATTAGGCCAGGCTGCGCAGCAGCGTTTCCTGTCCCATGCCATGCGCACCAAATACCACCCCGGCCTCGGCTGAGAGCGCTCTACCTGACGCTGGCGACACGCGGCGCGCGATGCTAACCACCACCCGCCAACCAGTGGCTGCCCGCCGCCTATCGGTGCGTCAGTTCGCGAGTCTCTGGCATCGTCTCACGCAGGCGGCGATCTGAACGACATGGTGGTTGACCGCGATGGGCGCGCCTATGTCGGCAACCTCGGCTTCGATATCTTCGCCGGCGAAGCACCCGGCCCCGGTAAAATCTTTCTCATCGAGCCGGACGGTTCCTTCCGCGTCGCCGCCGACGGCCTGGCCCTGCCGAACGGCGCCGTCATCACGCCGGACGGCCGGCATTTCGTGGTGGCCGAATCCTTTGCCGGCAAACTCACGCATTTCGACCGCGCCGCGAATGGCGAT
>JANLSI010000178.1:0-2242 GCA_031362345.1 Pseudomonadota bacterium | reverse complement strand
CGCCCAGACGCGCGTCGGCCGCTACGGCGCTCGCTGCGTCGATCAAGCGCTTGAGTCCGAGCGCGCCGAGTTCATCCGTGGTGCCCACCGCGCTTTCACTGATGCCATCGGTATAGAGATAGAGCACGCCGCCCTCCAGTGAGATTTCCTCGGCGGGGAAATCGATGTCCGCCAACACCCCCAGTGGAGGGGCTTGCGCCGCGAATTCCACGAAACTGCCGTCCGGCCGGCGCAGCAAGGCCGGCGGGTGCCCAGCATTGGCAAGTTCGAGCCGGCCACTGCGCGGATCGAGATAACCGGCGATCAGGGTCACGAACATGCCGAGCGTTGCTTTCTCGCAGATCTCTGCATTGACCTGCCGCAGTAGCGCGCTGGCACCGTTGGTGCTCTTGGCCAGACAACGCAGCAGACTGGTGGTCTTCGCCATCAGCAGCGCGGCGTTCATGCCCTTGCCCGACACATCGGCAAGCGCGAAGTAGATACGCCCGTCGGCGAGCGGCATGAAGTCGTAGAAATCACCGGAAATTTCTCGCGCCGGCAGGTTTACACCATGGACCGCGAAGTGACTGCCCTCACGCTCGGGTAACAGACTTTCCTGAATATGGCGGGCCAGTTCAAGTTCCTTGCGCAGCCGTTCCTGCTCGACCAGCGCGCTAGCCATGTGTGCGTTGTGAATGGCGAGCGCCGCCGCAGCGGCGACGATGGTCGCGAGCTGCAGGTCATTCACTTCAAACAAACCGTCACCGCCACGCTTATTGAGCAGTTCGAGTGCGCCCAGACAACGGCCACGGACGGCAAGCGGCACGCACAAGATGGACCGGGTCGCGAAGCCGGTATCGACGTCGACCATGGCGGCGAAGCTCGGGTCGCGCGCGACATCACGCACGATTCTCGGTTCGTTGCGTGCGACGGTCTGCCCCACAATGCCCTGTGCGGGCGCCAGACGCAGGCCACGGATGTCGACCGGACCGGCACATTCGCGACAAGTCAGCGCGCTGCCATCGTCGTCGAGCAGAAAAATCGAAGCAGCCTCAGCGTCGAGGTAGACCATGAAGCGATCAATCGCGTGCTTGAGGGTCTCGCCGATATCGAGAGAGCTGGCAAAATCCTGGCTGAGCTCGGCGAGAAAAGTGGCAGCGTGATCCGGCACACCGCGCAATACGGCCGGCGCGCCCTCGTTCATCGCAGCAGTGCGCGCAGGCGCGCTAGGTAGTCCTGTTCATCGGGCATGGCGCCACGCTGGTTCGCGGCCCACAACACCGCCGCCAGGATTTCCATCAGGCGATGCTCAAGACCATGCACGTCGTCGCTATCCTGCACCCGCAATTGACGATACAAGGCCATGATCCCGGCCGGCCTGTCGGTCTGCAATTGCTCGATGAACGCGACATGCAACCCCATATGCAGGAAAGGATTGGTGTCGCCCGCAGCGTAATTGCGTGCCAGCCCGCCTTCGCCCTGGCCCAGCACACGATGGTATTCGGGGTGCGCGCGGATCACGTCCGCGATCAAGGCCTCAAGCGGCGACAGTGCCTCGCCACGGGACAGCTTCTCCCACACTGTGAAAAAGAACTGTCGGGACTGGTCGCGTGACTCAACAAACATAGCAAGCACTCTAACAGCGCAAGCGGGCCAGCGGCGAATCAATCGTCGAGGTAATGCCGCTTATCGCGCCACCCGCACAGATCAGCCACTGCGCATCGTCCACAATGGGGATTGCGCGCTGTGCACACATAGCGCCCGTGCAGGATCAACCAGTGATGGGCGTGCTGTTGGAATTCGCGCGGCACCGCGCGCAGCAGACCTTGTTCGACCGCCAGCGGCGTCTTGCCCGGCGCCAGTCGAGTGCGATTGCCGACGCGGAAAATATGCGTATCAACTGCAATGGTTGGTTCGCCAAAGGCAACGTTCAAGACCACGTTGGCGGTCTTGCGTCCCACCCCCGGCAAGGCCTCCAGGGCGACGCGCTCGCGCGGCACGTCGCCGGCATAACGCTCGAGCAGAATGCGACAGGTCTTAATGACATTCTCGGCTTTAGTGTTGAACAGGCCGATGGTGCGGATATGCGCCTTTAAGCCGGTTACACCCAGGGCCAGCATCGCGCACGCGTCGGGCGCGACAGGGTAAAGGGTGGCGGTGGCCTTATTGACGCTGACATCGGTTGCTTGCGCCGAGAGGATGACGGCGATGAGCAACTGAAAGGGTGTGGCATAGCGCAACTCGGTGCTTGGCGCCGGATCCC
>JANLSI010000021.1:0-8605 GCA_031362345.1 Pseudomonadota bacterium | reverse complement strand
ATCGCCATTCGCGGCGCGGTCGAAATGCGTGAGTTTGCCGGCAAAGGATTCGGCCACCACGAAATGCCGGCCGTCCGGCGTGATGACGGCGCCGTTCGGCAGGGCCAGGCCGTCGGCGGCGACGCGGAAGGAACCGTCCGGTTCGATGAGAAAGATTTTACCGGGGCCGGGTGCTTCGCCGGCGAAGATATCGAAGCCGAGGTTGCCGACATAGGCGCGCCCATCACGATCAACCACCATGTCGTTCAGATCGCCGTGCGCGCTGGCACTTAAGTCAGCGTGCAGCACGAGTTCGCCAGCGAGCAGCTTGTACACGCGACGGTCCTGCATGGAGACGATGAGCGGCGTACCGTCGGGCAGAAAGCCGAGTCCCGAAGGGCGTTGTGCGACGCTTGCCATGGCGGTACGGGTGCCGTCTTCGGCGATGCGATAAACGGTCTTGCCCATCAGATCCGATACCCACAGGTGGCCGTCAAACCAGCGTGGCCCTTCGAGGAACACGAAACCATCCACAAAAAGGCTTGCGACGAAATTCTTCACGCTGTTCTCCCGTGATCGATAAATAAACAGAGCCGCCATCTCGCAGCGGCGGCAGCCGAACCACGATGCGTGGTCTTCGTCACGCAGCGTCTGCGCCGAGCGGACCGGCGAATACCGACTGCCAGGGCAGCCGTTGCAAGGCGTGTTGTGCTAGCGCCTGGTAGTAGCGCAACAGCAGCGCCCGGCTGCGCTTGCCGGTGGCCCCGGCCGAGGCAGACAGGGCGAGCAAGGTCGTCATGTGCGCCGTGGTGGCCTGCTGCACGTCTTCGTGTAGTGCGAGCAAGCCGCGCAGATCGAGTGCGGTATCGGCGAGGCGCGCGCGCAGGGCGGTGCTCGACTGCGCCGTCGTAGTTGGCGTCAGACACGCCGTGCTCTCGTCGTTCAACACCAGCAGTTCAGCACATTCCCGCCGCAACAAGGGTGTCATCACGTTCAACTCGGTCGCGGCACTGTGCAGAATCTTAATAGCTGCCCGCAACTCACTGCGCAGGTTGGCCGGCACGCTCGGCAGGATGTCCTGTTCGAGAAAAAGACTCACTTCGACTATCGCATCGAGGCCATGGGGCGTCATACGGCGTTTACCGCAGCTAACGCCTGCTGCAATCTGGCGGCCAAGGCCTGTTCGAGTACCGCGACGGCGCGGCCGAGCATGACCAGCATCGGACGCCGGGCGCGAGCGTCCGTCCTTGGCCGCACGCCGGTGATGAAGATGGCAGCGAGTTTGACGCAGGCGAATATTTCCCAGTACGCCAGGCGCGCCGCTTCGATCCCGTGACCGCTCGCTGCTTCGTAGGCGGCGAGGTATTCGGCGCGAGTCAACAAACCACCGACGAGGTCGTCCCGGGTTGACCACAGCAAGGTCCAGGCCAGGTCCTCGAGTGGGTCGCTGACATGGGCCATTTCCCAGTCGAGTATCGTCGCGCTCGTGTGCTGCCACAGCCGCTGCGCATCGGTGACGAGATTATTGGCCTTGAAATCGCCATGCACGAGCACTGGATGCGACACCGGCAGCGCGTTGGTGCGCAACCACTGGACAGCGGTGTCGAGCACCGGGCGTGCGCGCGGCGATGAGGCGATGAGATGTGCCCAGCGCGTGATCTCGTGCTGCACGCAATCATCCGCCGTCGGCACGCTGGGCTGCAAAGGCAGCTGATGGAGTCGGGCTTGCAGCGCGACCAGGGCTTCGCCGGTGGCGCGACGCTGTGCCGCTGAGATGCTCGCGTGGCGAGCTTGTTCGGCAAGCAACTTGCGCAGATCGGTGCCCGGCGCGCGCTCGACGATCATGAACGGCGTGCCGAGGGCCACAGCGTCGGTCTCGCAGTAACGCGGTCGCGGCACGGGCAGGTGCGCGGCGTGCAGGGTTTCGAGCAGGGCGAACTCCGCTGCCACGCCGCCTGCGAAAGCTTCATCGAGCAGACCGTGGGCGAAGTCACGTCGCAGCACCAGGGCCTCTTGTGCGCTGTCGTTGTAACTCACGTCAAACGCCCAGGTCTCATGGGACGCACCGCCAGCGAGGCGTCGCAGCGCGTCGATCTTTACCGGCTGTTCGCCTTGTCGGGTCAGATAGGCGGACAGCGCCTCAGCAAGCGGCAGGTTGACGCTCATGCATGAAAGCCGTAGCGCGGATAGGCACCGAAAATTTGCGTCTCAAAGGTGCCATAACCGACTTCGCCATCGTCCATTTCCATGCGACACAGCACATGGGTGGGGCCGATGCGCGCGGTGACGGCAGTGTCATTCAAGTCGTAGCTCACGGAGTCCAGCCACTGGCTGCCCATGTATTTGCCGTGTCGCCAGGGATCGGGACCGCCATAACCGGTGCCGGCGCGCAGGTAGGCGCGACGCAAGGGCGTCAGCGTGACGGTGCGCCGCCCTTGACCATCGTGAAAGCTGACCTTCGAACCCGCTTCGAGCTCGCGGGTGTGCGGGTCGAGCTTCAAATCGTGCTCGGCGCCGGACAACAACTCGACGCGACCACCGGCATCGAAGCTCGCCACGCGCCGCACCGTTTCAATCGCCCGTTCACCGTTCGCATATTCGCCGAGGTTGAAATGAATGCTGTAGTCGGCGAATTGCATGGGTGACCAAATCCACAAGGTGGTGCGCTCGGCGTTGAGGCCGCGCGCCTGGGCAATGCCGGGCGGCTCGCGTTCGAGACCAATAGAGCGCACGCCCCATGATCTATCCCGCGCGCCCCAGGCGCGCTCGGACGTGAGTTCGATGCGTGTGCCGTCCACCTCGATAGTGCCCGACCAGGTGCCGGTCTGAATGAAACGCGTGCCTTGTTCCATCACCCTGCCTAAGCTGCGGGTGAACAGCGGCGGCTCTTCAAAGGCCGGCACGGCGCCATTCCATTCCAGATCGAAGTTGATCGCTTGCGCGCTTTTCCGCGCCCAGATGCGCAGACGGCGCAGGCCTTCCTGCACTTCGACACCGAAGGGTCCGATGTCGAGGGTGTTCAGACGGTCGCCGCCGAGTTCGCGCGAAGCGCGCGTCGACCACTGGGTCGCGCCATGGGCGACTGACGCAAAGGCATCGACCACGCCGAGGTTGGGGTAATTGCCAACGCCGATCATGAAGAATAATTCCTCACTGCAGGCATGGCCGGTAAAGAAGTATCGGTCGTAGAAACGCCGATCGCTGGTCATCACATGGGCGATAGGTTCGTGGGTCTGATGGATGAGGAAATCGTCGGCGGGACTTAACATGGCGTGCTCTTCTTCCTGGCTAGTCGTTACGTAACAGCATGCAGCCGGCGGGAATGCCACCGCCGCTCGAGACCACCGCGACCCGTGCAGCGGCGACCTGGCGCGCGCCTGCCTGGTGGCGCAATTGGGTGACCGCCTCCAGCACATTGCCATAGCCGTTGCTGCGTCCGGCGGCCAATTGGCCGCCATGGGGATTGAGCGGTAGCGCGCCGCCGGGACCGATGCGGGCACCGCCGGCGATGAACTGCGCGGCTTCGCCGGGCGCGCAGAAGCCGAGGCCTTCGAGCCACGAAAAGACGTTGAAGGTGAAGCCGTCGTACAACAGTGCGACGTCGACATCGGCAGCACGCAGATCGGTACGCGACCATAAATGAGCCGCCGGCCCGAACACATTACGTTGTTGGCTGAGCGGACCCTGGTCCCAGGACTGATGTTCGGTGATGTGACTGCCGACCGCTTCGACCCATATTGCCGGTTGACGCAGATCGGCGCTCGCCCCACGGGCCGAAATCACCACCGCCATCGCGCCGTCGCAGGGCACGTCGCAGTCGTAGAGGCCGAACGGCCAGGCGATCATGCGCGCTGCGAGATAGTCATCGAGCGACAGAGCAGCCTGGTAGAGGGCCTGCGGATTGCGTGCGGCATGTTGCCGCGCCGCGATCGCAATGCCGGCCAGTGCCTCGCGAGGAACGCCGAAGCGATGCAGATAATGGGAGGCGTAGAGCGCAATCCAATTGGCCGGTGAGGCCGCGCCATAGGGCAGTTGCCAGGCCAGTTCGCCGGTGATGCGCCCGCTCTGGCGCGCGAGTGCCGAGGGGCGTTGTGCTTGCGCAAAGTTCGTGAAGCACAGCACGTGGCGACACAAGCCAGATGCAACCGCCAGCATGGCGACTTGCAGATTACCGGTCTGGCCGGCGACTTCGTGCGCACCGCAATGCCACAGCGGTTGAATGCCGAGCGCAGCTTCGACCATGCGCACACCGCCCTGGGAGATGCCGGGCAGGCCGTCGCTGCCGGGATAGGCGCACAGGCCATCGATGTCCGCGACTCGCAGGCCGGCGTCGTCGAGTGCCGCGCGACAGGCATCGATGCTGAGCGCGGTCGCGCTCTGCGCGAGTTTGCGACCGAGTGCCGATTGTCCGATGCCGGTGATCGCGACGCGGTCTTCGTATTTGTCGCCACGGGTCAAGACCGGCGGCGTACGGCGCGACAGCGGCAGCGGATCGGCGACCGCCCCACGTCGCGCCGACGGACGCGGCGCAAAACACGGCAACCACACGTCCTCGTGCTGCATGAAGCGCACTTCGACGGCCAGACCGAGATAGTCGTCCGCCGTCGGGCAGTCGATCAGATTGGTGGTGAGTCGCACACTTGGCGCAGCGTCGAGTTCGACGATAGCGACCACATAGGGCGGCACATGGCCGGGCAACCAGGCGTGATGATTGGTGCTGGCCGCCACCACCGTCGCCGTGCCCGCCACCGCGCGTGGCAGTGGCGACGCAAAGCAGTACGGACACACAGTCGAGGCCGGATGCAGATAACACCCGCAGGCTGCGCACCAGGCGATGGTGAGGACCTGGTCGGCGCCACTGGTCCAGAACGCGGCGCCGGGTTCGGCGAGGGACGGCAGTTCGCGCATGGTCAGGCAGGCATCTGCGGCAGCGAGTTCAGCAGCTGTGCTCAAACGACCAGACGTGCGTGCATGCGTGCCATGACCGCGATGGCTTCAGCGACCATGGCGGGAATGAAAGCCGCCACATCGATGAGCTCGGTGAGCGCGCCGGCGACCTGACCACAGGGCAGGATGCCGCCCTCCATGTCGCCGTCTCGTTGGCCGGCGATCAGGCGTTCGTCCTTGAACCGCGTGAGATCTTCTTCAGTCACACCCGCTTGATGTTCGAACTCGGCGAGCTCGGCAATTGCACGGCTAGGCAACACGCGTGACGGGCCATACAAGGCCTGGAACAGAATGTCTTCGCCTTCCTGTGCGGCGAGAATGCGCGCAGCGTAGTTGGGATGCCAGTCGGGATTATCGCGGCTGGCGACGAAACGCGTGCCGAGCGCGACCGCCTCGGCACCCATTGCCAGCGCCGCAGCGAGGCCGCGTCCGTCGCGCACGCCACCGGCCAGGATCACCGGACAGTTCACCGCTTCAGTGACGCTGGGGCCCAGCACGAAGGTATGCACCGGCCGCGCATGGGTGTGGCCGCCGGCCTCGTAGCCCGAGGCGATGATCATATCGACGCCATCGGCGACCGCACGCAGTGCCTGACGCGTGCCACCGACCTTGTGAATATGGATGAGACCCGAGCCCTCGATCATCTTGCGCGCGCCACCCGGCGCACCCGCCGAAGTGGTGATGGCACGCAGGCGTTTGGCGATTTCGCGATCCTTAGCGGCATCGACCACCGCCTGCACATAGGCCGCGCTGAACGGTGGCACATTGCCATGCTTGTCGGTGCCGACCGGGATATTGACCGCGAAGGGTTGGTCGGTGAGCGCGCAAGCTTCTTCGATATAGCCGCGCAACTTGGCCGCACCCGCTCGCGGTTCTTCGCTGATGCCAGGAATGCTGACGGTGCCGAGCCCGCCGGCATTGGAGACGGCGGCTGCGAGCGCCACGGTTTTATAGGGGCCGAGCCCTTCCTGCATGATCGGATGGGCGATGCCGAGCAGTGCAGTGAAGCGGGTGGCTATGCGCGTCATGACTTGAACGTCGCCCACTCGCAGACCGGCGCGCGTTCGCTGATCAGGGTATTTTCGATGGCGCTGGTGTCTTCGTAGCCGAGCGACATGCCGCACAACACTTTCTGCTCGGACGGCAAAGCAAGTTCACTGCTGATGATGCGATGAAATTGCGCGAAGGCGAATTGTGGGCAGGTGTGCAGACCATGACCGCGCGCGGCGGTCATCAGATTGCCGAGGAACATGCCGTAGTCGATCCACGCCGCGTAGCCGAGAGAACGATGGATGGTGAAGATGAAACCGACCGGCGCGTCGAAGAACTGGAAGTTGCGCGCATGCTGGGCGTGGGTGCGTTCTCTGTCCCCCTTGCCGATGCCGAGCAGGGTGTATAGATCCCAACCGACTTTGCGCCGCCGGTCGATAAATGGCGAAATCCATGCGCTCGGATAGATCGGGAACTCGCTGCTGTGGGCGGCGATGGCTTGCGGATCGTTGAACGCTTGCAGGATTTTATCGGAGAGCCGGGTCTTGGCAGCACCGCTCAGCACCTGTACCTGCCAGGGCTGAATATTGGTGCCCGAGGCTGAACGCGCGGCGACCTTGAGCAGATGTTCGATGGTCGCGCGCGGCACTTCGTCCGGCAGGAAGGCGCGCACCGAGCGGCGCGATGTCAGGGCTTGATCAACGGCGTGAATATCCATGGTGTCCTGTCAGTGCGTGATGATTGAAAACCAGGGTGGCATTCTACGACCTGAGGTCGCGGCCGGGGCCGTTCAATAGGGCTTGGCCTGCAACACACCTTGCATCTCCAGCGCGTCTACCTCGGCGGCGTCCTTGCCCAGCAACTCCATCAACACCTCGCGGTTATGTTCGCCGAGCAGGGGTGCAACCAGGCTCGGATCGTTGGCCGGATAGCGGTTGGAATGGATCGGGTGGCCCGGGATCTGGAACTCGCCAGCAATGGGATCGTTGATGGTGCGCACCGTGCCGCGCGCCAGCAGATGCGGATGACTGACGGTTTCGCCCACGGTCAGGATGGGCGCGCAGGGCACATTGTGTTTCTCCATTGCGGCGATCGCCGTCGCGACGTCCGGCTGGCTCGCCAGCCAACCTTCGATGACGGCAATGACCTCGTCGCGGCGTTCCAGCCGCGCGATGTCGGTGTCCCAGCCCGCTGCACTGATCAGCTCCTCGCGCCCCATCGCGCGACACAGATCGCGCCAGTGGTGCAGGAACGCCATGATCATCACGCCGCCGCCATTACCCTGAAAGATGCCGCCCGGGCACACGTAATTCATGTGACGCCCGGAGCGCATCGGTTGAATGGTGCCGCCACTGCCGCTGAAGCGGTGCACGCTCACTTCGTGATAATGGTAGTAGCAATCGAGGATCGCGATATCGAGATGCTGACCCTGGCCGGTGCGATGTCGGTCGAGCAAGGCCGCCGCCAGGGCAAACGCGGCGGTCACGCCGGTGCTGGCATCGCCGATCGCTGCCAAGGTCAGCGCCGGCAACTGGTCTGGCTCGCCGACCATGGAAGTAATGCCGGAATAAGCCTGCGCGATGTAGTCGTAGCCCGGCTTGCCCGCCAGCGGTCCGCTTTGACCGAGCGCCGATATCGAACACAGGATGATGTCCTCACGCAGGCCCTGCAAGACCTCGTAGCCGAGGCCCATCTGGGCGATGACGCCGGGCTTGAAGTTCTCCACCACGATATCGCAATGGGGGACCATCTCGCGCAGCAGCGCGATGCCTGCGGCGCTGCGCAAGTCGACGCACACGCTGCGTTTATTCAAGCATTGTTGGACGGTGTACAGGCTGCGTTCGTTACGAATATGGGACATCCCACGGGACATCTCACCGTCCGGCGCGGCCTCGACCTTGATCATATCGGCGCCCATTTCGGCAAACATGCGCGTGCAGGTGGGGCCGGCCACCGCGCGCGTCAAGTCCAGCACCCGGTAGCCACTCAACATGTGTTGCTTGCGATTGCTCATGGGCGATCCCTCAAGCGAGTCGAAAGACCGGCAGCTTCTGGCCGTTGGGGTGTTGTGTGAAGGCGAGTGTGACGGCTGCGCCGAATTGTATGGCTTGCGGATCGCAGTCGAGGAGATTGCTCAGCATGCGTAGATTGGCCTGTTCCGCGAGTTCCACTTCGACGACGACATAGGGCACCAGCGCGACCGCCGCCGGGTGCACGGGATGGGTAATGACTGTCCAGGTATGCACACGACCGCGACCCGAGAGTGGCGCCCAGTCATAAGCATCGTGTGCGCAATGCACGCACAGCGGTGCCGGGTGCCAGCGGAATTTGTGGCAGGCCGTGCAGCGTTGCATGACTAGGCGTTCTGCGTTGCAGGCTTGCCAATACGGATCGGTGCCGTATTCGGGGATCGGATAAGGAAACGACAACTCACTCATAGCTCGTTCCTCAGGATCATGGCCGAGGTTGGCACCGCGTTACCGGCCGAGACGAAGGCATGGCGTGCATCCTTGACCTGACAGCGGGCCACGCCGCGCAACTGGCGCACCGCTTCGATGACGTTCTGCATGCCGTGCATATAACCTTCCGAGAGATTGCCACCGCTGGTATTCATCGGCAGTTCGCCATCGGGCCAGCGCAGCCGACCGTTGGCAACAAAGTCCTTGCCTTCGCCGCGTTGGCAGAAACC
>JANLSI010000159.1:0-6968 GCA_031362345.1 Pseudomonadota bacterium | reverse complement strand
CAGTTGGCGACTTACATCGGCTGGCTGCTGCATCGTACGCCGGGCGGTATCGCCGCCGGTGTG
Organism: Pseudomonadota bacterium; assembly: GCA_031362345.1. Classification (GTDB taxonomy): domain Bacteria; phylum Pseudomonadota; class Gammaproteobacteria; genus JADJYF01. The sequence continues at coordinate 6,905 of JANLSI010000159.1, read as the reverse complement.
CTGTTCGTGTTGCCGTCCTTGCTGCTGCTCATCGTGCTGTCGTGGCTGTATGTCAGCTACGGCACGCTGCCGCTGGTGGCGGCAGTGTTTTACGGCTTGAAGCCGGCGGTCACCGCGATCGTGGTGCAGGCCGCCCATCGTATCGGTACACGCGCACTGGCCAATGCCTGGCTGTGGGGACTCGCCGTAGCATCGTTTATTGCGATTGCCGTATTTCATGTGCCGTTTCCCACCATCGTCCTGACGGCTGCCCTGATCGGCGCCGCCGGCGGACATTGGTGGCCGGCCTTGTTCGCGCGTCGCGCCGCCCACGTCGCGCGCCGCGCGAGTCATGGCCCGGCCGTGATCGACGACCACACGCCGCGTCCCGCCCATGCGCATTTTCGCTGGTCACGCTTGTTAACCCTGGCGCTGCTTGGCGCGCTGCTGTGGGCCTTGCCGATGGCGGCGCTCTATGTCTTGCGGGGTGCCGGCGACACCCTCACGCAGATGGGCTGGTTCTTTACCAAGGCCGCGCTGCTGACCTTTGGCGGTGCCTATGCGGTGCTGCCCTATGTCTATCAGGGCGCGGTCGTGCATTACGGCTGGCTGAGCGCGGCGCAGATGATCGATGGGCTGGCGCTGGGCGAGACCACACCGGGGCCGCTGATCATGGTGGTGGCCTTCGTTGCGTTCGTCGGCGGCCATGGCGCAGCGCTGGCGAGCGGTGAGGCGCCGTTTGCCCAGGCCGTGCTGGCGACCGTGCTGGTGACCTGGTTCACTTTTCTGCCATCGTTCTTGTTTATCCTCGGCGGTGCGCCGCTGGTCGAATCGAGCCGCGGCGCACTGCGCTTTACCGCGCCGCTGACCGCCATTACCGCCGCCGTGGTCGGCGTTATATTCAGTCTCGCGGTATTCTTCGCTCACCACACATTCTGGCCGGCCGGGCTCACGCAGCCGCCGGACTGGCGGGCCGTACTGCTAGCGCTGGCGGCCCTCATCGCCTTGGTGCGTTTGCGTGTCGGCGTCGTACCGGTGCTGGCGGCCTGTGCCGTGGCCGGTATGGCCGTAGCGCAATTTTCCTGATGTCCCAATGGGCGTGGCACGCGTATGTGCTACGCGTTGACCGCTCGCAACCCGATGGAGTTTTCTGACATGAACCAAGCAACGCAAGATGGCGTCGATGCCGCGCAGGATGTCGTCACCCTGATGGCCAACAGCGCGGCTGACTTCTGCGCCCGCGCCCTGCCGCGCTCGCGACTGCGCGCGCTGCGCGGTGCGGCACCGGCCTTTGATCGTAGCCGCTGGCGAGAGATGGCTGAACTCGGCTGGGCCGGGCTGTTGGTGCCTGAATACTGCGCCGGTCTAGGGGCATCGAGCAGTGCAGCGGCGGCGCTGTGCCGACATCTGGGCAGTGTCGCGGCACCCGAGCCGCTGCTTGAAACGGCGGTCGCAGCGGCGGTCTTGTTGAGTGACATCGCACCGGACGACGTGCTGCTGCCGGCCTTGATGTCGGGCGCGCAGGTCTTGGCCGTGGCGCTCGGCGCGCACCATGACGACCTGTTCACACAGTTACGGGTCAGCGTACACGGCCATATCCACGGCCTGAGTGGCACGCTGGATAATGTGCCGCTAGGCGCCGATGCCGACGGCTGGTTGCTGCCAGCCATGCTCGGCGATCAGCCGGCCTGGTTCCACGTCGCGCGCGGTGCTCTCGGCTTGCAGGTCGAAGATCTGCCGCTGGCGGATGGCAGTCGCGATGGCCGTCTGGTCTTGATCGAATGTGCGGCGCGTCTGCTCGGGTGCGGTGAAGTGGCGCGCGACGGCGCGCTGTTCGCGCGTCAACAAGTCGAACTCGCATCCAGCGCCTATTTACTCGGTCTCGGCCATGCCTTGTTCGCGCTTACCAGCGACTATCTCGCCACGCGTCAGCAGTTCGGCCAGGCGATTGGCAGTTTTCAAGTCATTCAGCACCGCATGGTCGATCTCTATCTGCAGCTGCGTCTGGCCGACGCGGTGGTGGCGGAGAGCGCGACCCTGATCGAACAGGGCGGTGTGGCGGCCGCGCGCGCCGCCAGTCGCGCCCGTCATCGTGCCTGTCACGCTGTGCTGCTGGTCGCGCGCGAAGCAGTGCAGTTGCACGGCGCGATCGGTTATACGGACGATTGCGATGTCGGGCTCTATCTCAATCGTGCACTGGTGCTGGCGGCACGCTATGGCAACGCCGCCGAGCACCGCGCGCGTCTGGTTGGGTTGCGCGCGCAATCAGCGTCGGTCGAAGCCACGCAGGTGCGCGAGGTGGATATCAACGCCGGCGCACTCGAGGGCGACTGGAACGCCTATTCCGACGAGGACTTTCGCGCCATCGTGCGAGGTTGGTTCGAGCGCAATTATCCCGCCGCGTTGCGCAATCCCTCGACGCGCCTGCGCTGGGCCGAGTGCCGCGCCTGGTATGGCCAGCTTCATACGCGCGGTTGGGCGGCGCCCGGCTGGCCGGTCGAGCATGGCGGTATGGGCTTGAATGCCGACAAGCTCATGATCTTCACTGAAGAGAAAGAACGCTGGGGGGTGGCGCGCACGCCTGATCAGGGCATCATCATGGTCGGCCCGGTGCTGATGCGTTACGGCACACCAGCGCAGCAGGCCTATTATTTGCCGCGCGCGCTCAGCGGCGAGCAGATCTGGTGTCAGGGTTATTCAGAGCCGAACGCCGGCAGTGACCTCGCCTCGCTGCGCACGCGCGCGGTGCGCGAAGGCGATGAATATGTGATCACTGGCCAGAAGATTTGGACGACCCTGGCGCAGGACGCCAGCCATATGTTTTGCTTGGTGCGCACCGATCCAAGCGCCAAGCCGCAGGCTGGCATCAGTTTCGTGTTGATCGATCTGAGTGTGCCCGGTATCACCATTCGTCCGATCCGCACTATCGCCGGTGATGCCGAATTCTGCGAAGTCTTCCTTGACAGCGTGCGCATTCCGGTCAGCGCGCTGGTCGGCCGCGAGAACGACGGCTGGACCATCGCCAAGGCCCTGCTTGGTTTCGAACGTATCTTCGTTGGCAGTCCCAAGACCTGCCAGTACGCTTTGAACCGGCTCGAGGCACTGGCCGCCGCGCGGGGTTTGATGAACGACCCGGTGTTTGTCGATCGCTTGACGGCCTACGGCTTGGACGTCGCCGATCTGGAGTCCTTATACAAAGAATTCGCGACGCTCATGAAGCGTGGCGAGACGCTCGGTGCCGATGTCTCGCTGTTGAAGATCTTTGCCAGCGAAACATTCTCGCGCCTGAGTGAATTCATTGTGGAATGTGCCGGCGCGGCCGGCGCACGCGTTGGCGCGGCGAGCTTCGGCACCCAGGCCATCGATGTGCTGAGCCCTTATTACAATGCGCGTCCCACGCCCATCTATGGCGGCAGCAATGAAATACAACGCAATATCATCGCCAAGCAAGTCTTGCATCTGCCTTCGCGCTGAGATGAGTAAGGCAATAGCGACCCGTCTGCTCACACTAAAGAGAGCGCCATGAAGAAAGAGCCAGAAGCCCACAACGCCGACAACGTCACCTATGGCGATCTGCCCTCGGTCACCGGTGCACCGATGTCAGCTATACGCGCCGAAGACCGCGCTATCGCGCGACGCGGCGCGCAGATCCTCGCCGCCGCGCTCAAGGCCGAAGGGGTCGACAGCCTGTTCGGCTATCCGGGTGGCGCGAATCTCGAGATCTTCGATGTGCTTGAAGAATTCGGCATCTATTGCTATCGCACCGAGCACGAACAGGGTGCAGTACACGCGGCGCAGGGTTATGCGCGCGCCACCGGGCGCATCGGCGTATGTCTGGCGACGTCGGGACCGGGCGCCTGCAATCTGGTCACGGGGCTGGCTGATGCCCATAGCGATTCGACGCCAGTGGTGGCCATCACTGGTAACGTGCCCAGTCATCTGCTCGGCAAGAACGCCTTTCAGGAAGCTGATATCTGCGCCATCACGCGCCCCATCACCAAGGCCAGTATCCAGGTCGAACGGGTCGTCGATATTCCGCGCGTAGTGCGCACCGGCTTCGCGCTGGCGGGCGGCAATCGCCCCGGACCGGTGGTGATCGATCTGCCCAAGGACATCCAGCAGCATGTGCCGCGCGATCCGGATGGGCGCTACGTGGCGCCGCGCGTGCCGGCCGTGATCGACGCGCCGGAAGCGCCTATCGGTGGCATCGCCGAGCCGCTCTTGAAGCAATGCGTGCGCATGATCGCCGAAGCCGAGCGGCCGGTGATCTACGCCGGCGGCGGCATCGTCAGCAGCGGCACCGAGGCGCAACTGGTCGCGCTCGCGGAAAAACTAGGCTGTCCGGTCACCACCACCATTATGGGACTCGGTGCGGTGCCGGCCGGCCACCCCTTGTGGCTGCACGTGCTTGGTATGCATGGCAGCTATGCGGCTAATGTCGCAGTCAACGAAGCCGATCTGGTCATCGCGCTCGGTGTGCGTTTCGACGATCGCGTGACCGGCAATGTCACGGAGTTCATCAAGCACGGCCAGATCATCCACATCGACATCGATCGCAACGAGATCAATAAGAACAAGGTCGTCACCCTCGGCATCGGCGCCGATCTGCGCATCGCCCTCGAACAACTACTGACAACGGTCACGCCCGGTGAGTGCAGCGCATGGCGCGCCCACTTGGATGAACTGAAGCGCGCCCAGCCGCTGATAGTGCGCGAGCGCGCAGCCTTGGGCGGGCCGGCGGCGATAGCGCTGTTGTCGGACATGACGGCGGGTGAGGCCTTGATCACGGTCGGGGTCGGCCAGCATCAGATGTGGGCCATGCAGCACTATGCGATCAAGCACCCGCGCTCGTTTTTGTCGAGTTCAGGCTTCGGCACCATGGGCTATGGCCTGCCCGCGGCGATCGGCGCCAAGGTCGGTGCACCCGAGCGCATGGTCATCGATATCGACGGCGATGGCAGTCTCAATATGAGCATCCACGAGCTCTCCACCTGCCATCGCTATGGCATCGGCGTGAAGATCGTGTGCATCAACAATCAGTGGCTGGGCATGGTGCGGCAGTGGCAGGACATGATCTACGGGGGGCATCGCGCCGAATCGTCGCTGGGCGACCCGATGGCCGTGAAGCGTAGCGATGACGAGGACATCTATCCTGATTTCGTCACCATCGCGGCGGGCTATCGCGTCAGCGCCGAGCGGGTGCGCACCCGCGCCGAATTAGTGGCGGCCTATGGTCGCATGCTCGAAGATCCTAAGCAGCCCTATCTGGTCGATGTGATTGTCGATCAGGAGCAGAACGTCTATCCGATGATCCCCGCTGGCGGCAGCTACAAAGACATCATCCTCGAACCTTGAACAAGGATCAGACGGCGGCGCGCGTCGGTAAAGGGCGCGTCTCGCCGTGCCGCATCACCCAGAAATCCTGCGCGCTCAGATTCGCGTCGGTGAGCGCGCGCGCTAGACGTTGCGGCGGCTCGTCCAAAGCTTCGTCAGTCAACACGAACGTTCCCCAGTGCATCGCCACCGACTGGCGCGCGTGCAAATCGAGATGAATCTTAACCGCCTCGTCCGGATCGACATGCATGACTTGCATAAACCAGCGCGGCGCATAGGCGCCTATCGGTAGCGCCGCCAGATCGACCGGGCCGAGGCGTGCATAGATTTCTTTGAAATCGGGTGAATAGCCGGTATCGCCGGCGAAGAAAAAGCTGAAGTCGCGATGGTCGAGCCGCCAGCCACCCCACAGCGAACGATCGCGATCCCAGGCGCTGCGCGCGCTCCAGTGTTGCACCGGCGTGAAGGTCAATGTCAGTCCCAGGCAGGAGAAGATCTGCCACCAGTCGAGTTCCGTAACGCTATGCAGACCACGACGCTTGAACCATTCGCCAAGACGCAGCGGCACCATGTAGCGCGGCGTGCCGCCAGGCTGGCGGGCGAGGCGGGTGACAGTCGCTGCATCGAGATGATCGTAGTGATTGTGCGAGATCAGCGCGATGTCGATGTGCGGCAGTGCGCCGACTTCGATGGCCGCTGGCATCCAGCGTTTAGGGCCGAGCAGCTTGAGCGGCGAGGCACGCGGCGAGAGATGCGGATCGGTGATGATGTTGATGCCGCCGATCTGCAATAGAAAGGTCGAATGTCCGAGCCAGGTGATGGTCGGCTCGCTGCGATTGGCGCGCAGCCAGCCGCTGTTGGGTATATCGCGCGGAAACTGCCAGCCACCGGCCGGTGCTTGCGGCACGCCCTGGCGCCAACGATCGCGCTGCCATTGCCAGAAGCTACCGCGTCGCCAGCCATCGGGGTGGTTGTTACGAAAGCCGGTGTCAGTGTGGTGGAAGGGACGGTCGTTCATCGCAGCATGATACGCCGTGCGTGCGGACCCAGATCTCTCCTCGGCAAGCCGGTGTCAGGCCTCTTTCCCGTGGCGAGTCAGGAAGAATAATCCTGACACTTGCTGGGGAGAGTTTAAGGGGTCAGAACGCTCGAAACATCGACACTCACGCCAGGCATCGTGAGCACTGTGATTTTGCCTTCGATACAAGTGCTCATCCGCTCGTACCGAGTGTTCACCGGCTGGAAGTATTGCTGCAATTGATTACTACCGAGATCAATCAACCACAATTCGGGGATGCCGTGGCTCGCATACAGCGGTAGCTTGATCTCGCGGTCATAGCGCAGGGTTGTGTCACTGACCTCTACGAGCAATAGCACATCGCCTGCCGTGGGATGGCCAGAGCGATAGAAATCAGCGCGCGGTTTCAATAGCGCCAAGTCTGGTTGGGGTTCCGAACGCGCACTCAATCGAATCGGAGCTTGCACGGATATGATTGCGTGGTTCTCGTGGCGTTCATTTAAGCTTCCTTGTGGGTGGCGAGAGTTAAATTACACAGCTAAAATAACTACAGCGCTAGCCGCTGCGCGGGTTA
>JANLSI010000153.1:0-2203 GCA_031362345.1 Pseudomonadota bacterium | reverse complement strand
AGCGCCGTTCCTCATAGGCGGGATGCAGCCAGCCTTCACGCCGCTCACCTTGGGTCAGCAAGCCTGCATCGCGACCCAGCCCGGTGCCGAGCACACTCGCGCCGGCCGGGATCGGATCGTCGACCACCACCCAGCCGCTGTCGCTCTGGGCTTCGATAGTGAGGGTGATGCGCGCGACGTCGCCGCGCGCCCACGTGCCGGCCGTCTTTTGCTCGACTGGTGTCACTGCGCGCTGGATGCTGTAGCCGGTGAAGAGCGGGCCATTGAGCGGCAAGGCCGCACGACTGGCAATCATCGCCCAGGGTTTACCCGCGCCACGATGATGGATCTGCAAATCAGTCGCCGCGCTACCCCACGAAAATTCAACGCTACGCTGGTCCTTACTTTGCGCCCACTCGACGACCGATTGCGCCGTGCCGAAGCCGAGCACGGTCTGCCCCGTAACCGGGGTTGCTTCAAACGCGCGGCTGAATTTCTCCATCGCCAGCACACCCCAGGCATTGGCATTGGTGGTATTCCAATGACCGCGTTCCTGGCGCGCCAGCACACCGCGCACCATGCGTGGAATATCCTCGCGCCAGCTGCTGTCATCGAGGAAGGCCAGCACCGCGCGCGTGGCATTCACATCACCGGAGATCATGAGCCACCACAGGGCATCGCTGCGCTCGGTGGCGAAAGCCATCACCGTGCCCTGGAAGTTGAGGCGCGCGCGCACCAGGGTACTGGCGTGGGCGCGCTTGTTATCGGCGTCTTCAATGTTTGGTACCCGCTGCAAGATATCGACCCAGTCCAGCAACCCGGACGTCGGCCACCGTTCCGGTTCGACGGTGATGCTGGTAAGCATGGTCGCATCGGCAGCATCGAAACGCGCCAGCGCGCTGATCGCGGCGAGCTTGCGCAAAGCCAGATCGGTAGTTGGCAACACCGAATCGCGCACTACCTGACCGGCGATGAATTTACGCAAGCCCGCTTGCATGGTCTTCAGGGTAGTCGCCGGGATCTGCCAGCCCGCTTCCTGGGCGAGTGCCAGCACATAGCTGGTGAGCGTGTCGCTGCCGTCTAACCAGTCGCTAGGGAAATAACGCGCCAGACCATCACGGTCGAGATAGTTCGGCAGGCGCGTCATGACGTCCTTCCACAGCGTTTCATCACGCAGCGCCACGGCGCGCGACAGGCTCTGTTCGAGGCAGATATAAGCGTAGTAATGCATGTATTCACGCACGCCTTCGAGGCCGTCGCCAAGATGGGCACGCAGCGCGACCTGCACACCACCGCGGCCGGCAATGGCGCCAGCCGGCAGGGCCGTGCTCATGGTCAGTGGTTTATCCAACTGTGTGAGCGTGGCCTGATAAACACGCACCGGATACGCCGCCACCACTTGCTGACTAAGCTTGACCTTATCGCTGGCCACACCGCCCTGCTCGCTGACGGCCACCTCCCAGTCCAAGCGGCTGGCATTCACCGGCGCTTCGTTCTGCCACACCAGGTCCTGCGCCGCGCCGGGCGCGAGGGTGATCGACTGCGGCGCCAAGGTCTGGGCCTGCGCACCGGCCGTGTCAGCACGCACCGAGGCCTGCGCCGCTATCGTCATGGGGCGCTCGCTGGTGTTGCGCACGGTGAAGATGGCCGCGTACTGGTCGGTCTCGCGCACCAGCGGCGGCAATCCCGACATCAGCATCAAGTCCTGGCTGGTGCGAATGCTCACCGCGCCCGTGCCGAAATGATCGAGACCGGCATGGGCCACGGCAACAATACGGAATGCCGTTAGCGAATCATTGAGCGGGATATCGACCGCGCCATGACCATGGGCATCCAAGCTCACGCGACCCTGCCAGGCGAGCAAGGTATCGAAACGTTCGCGCGCGGCGGCACCGCGCCCACCACCGCCACCATGGGGCACGGCCTTACGCCCGAAATGGCGCTTGCCGACCACCTGCATCTGCGCCGTCGAAGTCCACACTTCCAGCCCACGCTCGCCCATCATGGCTTGCAAGAGATCCCAGCTGTCATTGGCGCTCAACGCCAATAACCCTTCATCGACCGCTGCCAGCGCCACTTCCGCGCCAGGCGCGAGAGTGCCACCGTCGGCGCGCTTCACATCGATCTCAACATGGGCGGTGTCGCGGACTCTATATACGCTCTGGGTCGCTTTGACTTCGACCTCGAGGCGATGGGGCTTCCAGCCGACCTTGATGCGGCCGAT
>JANLSI010000143.1:0-9901 GCA_031362345.1 Pseudomonadota bacterium | reverse complement strand
CCCTTCGATCTCGACAGCCTCGACCGCGACTCGGTGATGTACAAGACCTTCACGGGTCCACCACCCGATCCGACGGCGGCCTGGACCAGCGCCTGGCGGCGCGCTGAGATCGGCGCCGCCAATGGTCACGGCAATGCTCGTTCGGTGGCACGCGTGCAGGCGCTGGTCAGCAACGGTGGTGTCATCAATGGTGTGCGACTGCTATCGCCGTCGACCATCGCGCGGATCTTTGAAGAGCAGTCCAATGGCATCGACCTCGCCATCGGCATTCCTTTGCGCTTCGGTATCGGCTATGCGCTGCCGGAGTCGGTGACCATGCCCGACCTGCCGGCGGGTCGGGTTTGTTACTGGGGTGGCTGGGGCGGTTCGCTGATCGTCAACGACGTCGATCGCAGCATGACCATCGCTTACATGATGAACAAGATGGCGCCGGGCATCATCGGCGGGCCGCGCTCAGCCGCACTGGTCAGCGCCGCTTACGCGGCGCTGGGCTGACGGGCGGACTTAGGGGATGCGCTTGCTGGACAACACGCGCGCGCCCTGCGCGCCGTACTCTTCGTGGTGAACGGTGCCGCTCGCCAGGGTAAACGTTTCGCCGCTGCGGCAGGTGGTGGTGCCGGTGGCCGTCACCACGCTGATCTCGCCCGCAAGGACCAGCGCCGAGACCGAGAACTCGTGGCTATGGTCGGTGGTGACAAGGTTGGCATCGCGCTCGGCTATCGTGGGCTCGGGAAAGCCCTGACTAGCGACCATCACGCGAAAGGTAACTTCATTCATTAGCACTGACTCCATGGCGTTTGAGCGCTCACTATAAACAATTCGGCCGGCCCTGATCAGCTGCTTGCGCGGCCTGTGCCCGCCCCTTCCCATCACGACCGGAGACACCAACCATGCAATACGTCAATTTCGGCAGCACCGGCCTGCGCGTCTCGCGCCTGTGCCTGGGCTGCATGAGTTACGGCTCGCCGAGCTGGCGCGGCTGGGTCATGGACGAAGCCGCAGCCCTGCCCTTCTTCAAACGTGCGTTTGAGCTCGGCATCAATTTCTTCGATACCGCCGACATCTATTCGCTGGGCGAAAGTGAACGCATCCTCGGCCACGCGATCCGCGCCTCTGGCGCCAAGCGCGAGGACGTGGTGATCGCGACCAAGGTCTACTTCCCGCTGCGCGCCGGCGAGAATTCGCACGGCTTGTCACGCAAGCACATTCTGCATGCCATCGACGAATCCCTGCGGCGGCTTGGCACCGATTACGTCGATGTCTACCAGATTCACCGTCTCGACCGCGTCACACCCATGGAAGAAATCATCGACGCGCTGCACGATGTGGTGAAGGCCGGCAAGGCGCGCTACCTCGGCGCCTCCAGCATGTATGCCTGGGAGTTCTCGCGTCTGCTGCACCTGGCCGAACGCGCGGGCCGCACACGCTTCGTCTCCATGCAGAACCACTACAACCTCATCTATCGCGAAGAAGAGCGCGAGATGCTGCCGCTGTGCCGCGCCGAAGGCATTGCCGTCATTCCCTGGAGCCCACTGGCGCGCGGCTTTTTGATGGGTAATCGCCAGCGCGGTGAGGCGGGTGCCGGCGGCGGCGAAACACTGCGCGCTACCACCGACGAACTGGCGGCACAGATGTATTACCAGGACGACGATTTCACCGTGGTCGATGCGGTCAGTGCCATCGCCCGTGCGCGGGGCGTCTCGAACGCCCAGGTCGCACTGGCCTGGGTGCTGGCCCAGCCCGGCATCACCGCGCCTATCATCGGTGCGACTAAGTTGCCGCACCTGGAGGACGCCGTCGCCGCGCTCGAATTGCGTTTGAGCGCCGACGAACTTAGTGCGCTGGCCGCACCCTATAAGCCCCATCCAGTGCTCGGCGCACTCTAGCAGCGCTGGCGTCCGCGCAGCGCTGGCGTTTATCTTTGGCTGCCGGACTTAATCACACAACTGTCTTTCAAGGGGATCACCATGCGTCGCGACATCGAATTCCAATCCGAAGGGCTGACTTTACGCGGCTGGCTGTACAAGCCGGCCAAGGGCAAAGCACCGTTCCCGACTGTGGTCATGGCCCACGGCTTCTCGGGTGTGAAGGAAATGGGCCTGGACGAATACGCCGAAGTGTTCAGCAAGGCCGGCCTGGCGGTGCTGGTCTACGACAACCGCTGCCTGGGCGAGTCCGCTGGCAAGCCGCGCTCTGACATCGACCCGGTGGCGCAGATGCGCGACTACCGCAGTGCCATCACCTTCGCGCAGATGCAGAAGGAATGCGACGCCGAACGTATCGGCGTGTGGGGTACGAGTTACACCGGCGGCACCGTATGCGCGGTGGCCGCGCTCGACCGGCGCGTCAAGGCGGTGGTCAGCCAAGTGCCGTTCATGAATGGCGTGCGCAATCTGCAGCAGTTTCTGCCGGTGGTGAATATGAAGGCTTTCCACGCCATGCTCGACGAGGATCGCAAACGGCGCGTCGAAGGCAAGCCCTCGCAGTACATGAAGATGTGCACGCTCGACGCGAGCGAGCCCCATCTGTTTCCCGGCGATCAGACCTATAACTTCATCCACCGTTATTTGGACAAAGGCAAGAAGTCGACCTGGCAAAACCGTGTCACGTTGCGCTCCATCGACTACATGCTGGAATACGACGTCAGCGGCTATATGAAGCTGATCAGTCCAACGCCACTGCTCATGATCGTGTCCGAGTTCGACACCTGCACGCCGAGCGATATCGCCCTCGATCACTACAATATGGTGCCGGGGCCGAAGCAATTGAAAATCATCAAGTCCGACCACTACGAGGCCTACGTCGAGAAGTTCGACGAGACCAGTACGGCGGCGCGCGAATTCTTCTGCGAGAACCTGTAAAGCGCGCTTGATGCTGGGCGCCGTGCGAGCGGCGCTCAGACTGCGGTCTGCGCGCTCAGGCGGCGAAAGAACCAGCCGCCGAGACTCACCACGCCGACGCCGGCCAAGCAGAACGCCGCGCCGTAACCACCGCGATCGATGACCCAGCCGATCAGCAGTACGCCCAGGCCCTGCCCCAAGAACATCATGAATACCCACAACGCCAGCGCCGTGCCGCGCGCGTTCGGATCGAGTTCGGTGGCGCGGGTCTGCATGGTGTTGTGAAAGGTGTAAAAACCAAAGCCGGCCACCAATAGCAAGGGCGGCGTCAACCACCACACCGGCAACACTGGCAAGAGCAGATTGGTGAGGCCGAGCAGGGCCGACCCGGCCAGCACCATGCGCCGCTCGCCAAGGCGCGCGACGATAGGCCCCACCATCGCGCTGTACACCAAGCCACCCGCACCGTACATGCTGAGTATCGCGCCGATGGTGGCATAGCCGAGTCCGAAGCGATGGCGCAGATAGGCGCCATAAAACGCCGCGACGCCAAAAATGAACACGCCTTCCAGGGTGCCGGTAATGACCACCGCGCGACTGCGTGAGTCGCGCAGCACCTGCCAATAGATAGTGAGGATCTCACGCAGCGAGCGCTGCTGCGCCGCCGTGGTTGGTGGCTCGCGTGCCGCCGCCACCCACATCGCCACCGAGACCGCCGCACTTACGCCCGCAAACAAGTAGAAAATTTGTCGCCACTCTAGGTATTGAGCCGCCATGCCGCCCAGACAACCGCCGGCGATCTGGCCGAGTACCAGGCCATTGAGGTAGCGCCCAATGACCAACTGGCGGGATGCATAGGGCACTGCGTCGGCCAGATAGGCCATTGCCAGCGGCACCGTGCCGGCCATGCACGCGCCGCATAGGAAACGCATCACCGCCAGTTCGTGCAGGCTGTCGATCAGGGCCGAGCCGAGCACGAACACGGTCGAAGCGCTCAGTGCGCCCGCCATCACCCGCAGCTTGCCGACGCGGTCGCCCAGCGGCCCGAATAGAATTTGAAAGGCGCCATAAGGCACAGCGAAGGCGCTCACCACCACGCCGGCGGCGCCGACACTGGTGTGGAAGTCCTCGGCAATGAGGGGCAGCAGCGGCCCGGTCACGGTCATCACGGCGACCACCACGAAACTGGCCGCACCAAGCAGAAAAACGATGGTTGGCACGGTGCAACGTGTCCTGTCAGCAATGATGGCAAGCCGCAGGCGTCGAAGGTGGACGCTGCGAGACGCCGGTCGCGCACCCGCCGTGGCGCGCGTCGCGCCCGCGACCTTAGTCGCATCCATCCAGGCTGTCCAATTGCCAGCGGCGGCGCGGTTTGGGCCAGCGGCGATTTATCAACTAGAATCGAGCCGGCTCCGCGCTGAGCCGGTCACGGAGATCACCGCATCGATGCAGTCAGTCCCGCTCAAGCCAGCCCTTGAACGTCTACAGGAAATCGGCTTCGAACTCGCGGGCGAATGGTTGCTTGAGGACGACGGGCCCTGCATCGAGGTGCGCCGCTACGCAGCCGCCGCCAATGTCCTGTATGCCTTCGCCAGCGACGGCGAATTGCTCTTTGTCGGCCGCGCCGGACGCTCGCTGGGATTGCGCATGCAGGGTTACGAGTTGGGTGGACCACCGCGCTCGGTCCGCGCGCGCAATCGCGAGCGCATTATCGCCATGCTGATGCTCGACCAACAGGTCGCGCTCTACGCGATGGCCGACCCCGGCGCCATGCTGTACGGCTCGTTTCGCGTCAACCTCGCCGCCGGCCTGCAGCACAGCCTTATCGACGCGCTCGACCCGCCTTGGAATAAAGCAGCGGGCGGCATCGTCGACAGTGCCGACCCGACGCCGCTGAACGCGGTACCGTTCGCTGCGCGCAAGGGTCGCCGTGGGGTGGACAGCGCGGATGACCGTCACGCCGGTGTCACCACCGCACGCCCCGGCTACCGCTTCCTGGTCGGTTACATGTATATGAACAAGGGCTTCTTCAACGTGCCGGTGCGCTATTCCCGCCTGTTCGGTCAGGATCGCGAGACGATCAAAATCCTCTGCGGTCGCGAGAAGTCGACCATTCACGGCCACATCGATCGTTCCAGCAATACCAACGCCTCGCCACGCATCATCGGCGGCGGCGCGCTCAAAAACTGGTTCGAGGAACATGCCGGTCTCAACAATCCGGTCGACATCGACATCCTCGCGCCCAACGCGGTGTGGATCCGCAATCCTGGCACCCGTTTCGAATGAGTAATGCCGACGTGGGCGGGATGCCCAAGGCCGGTCCATTGCTTTAGACTGGCTCGTCATCGCCATGGACAAATCCCTCAAACAGCTTGCCGTGTTGTACGCCGACGTGTCGGGGAGCACACGTCTGTACGAACAATACGGTGATGCCATCGCGCGCACCGATCTGGCGCTGTGCATCGACATCCTACGCGCTATCGCCAGCGGTCTTAGCGGCGAAACCCTGAAGACCATCGGTGACGAAATCCAGGTGGCCTTCGCCGAGCCAGTGAAAGCCGCCCTGTGCGCCGCCGAGATGCAGGCCGGACTGCGCCGCGCCGGTGAGGAAGGTCGTTTCAAGATGGGTGTGCTGCACATCAAGATCGGCTGGCACTACGGCGCCGTGGTATGGCGCGACGACGAACTGCTGGGCGAGGCCCCGACCACCGCCCAGCAGATCATCAAACTCGCCAAGGCCGACGAGATTCTGACCTCCAAGCAGGCGATCGACACCCTGCCACCACCACTGTTTCCGGACATCCACCCCATCGAGAAGGTGCCGGCCGAGGCCTGGGCGGGGGAACTGGCCATCTTCAAGATGCCATGGGAGCGCAGCGGCGAAGAAACCCAGATATCTTCGCGTCCGCGGGTCGCCGTCACCGCCACCGAAATCGCGCTGGTGCTTAACTACGGTAGCCTCGAATTGCGCATCGACTCCCGCAACACCCGTTGCAGCGTCGGGCGCGGCAAGGAAGCCCACCTGCAGGTCAACGGCCGCCTGACCTCGCGCCAACACGCAGAACTCAGTTTCCGCAATGGTCGTTTCTATCTGCGCGACGAAAGCACCAACGGCAGCTACCTGGTCGCCGCAGATGGCACGCGCAAACATCTGCGCCGCGAAGAAGACGTGCTGTCCGGTCGCGGGCGCATCGGCTTCGGCGCTTGGCCCGACAATGACGTCGACGGTAGCGTGGGGTTTGATTGCGGTGGGTGAGCGGACAGCCTGATGCCATCTGCTCTTGTGGGTCCGACTTCAGTCGGACATTCAAAAGCGCGCTGCACAAGTAAGCCCTGGGAGAAATGTCCGAATAAATTCGGACCTACAGGGGAGCCGATTTACAAGTGTCCGACAGCCGCCGTCTGTCGTCCCGTCAGGCGTGCCACTTGCCACGCGAACACCACGCCACCGAACAGACACAACGCCACGCCATAGAACACTTCGGCGGCGAGACCGTGATCGAGCATTTTGCCGAACACCACGGGCCCGGCGGCGATGCCGGCATCGAGGCCCGAATAAACCACACCATAGACCCGCCCGGTCGCGCCGGGCGGTGAGGCACTGCGGATCAGCATATCGCGCGACGGGCCGCTCAAGCCCGAGCCGAAGCCCATCACCACCATGAACACCATCGCGTAGATGCCGGGCAGCAGTTGCAGCGCCACAGCCAGCGCCGCCAGTACCGACAGCGCGAGCGCAATAGTGATATTGCGTTCCAGCATGCGGCTGCGCGACACCAGCCAGCCGCCAGCCAGCATGCCGCAGGCACTCGCCAGCATATAGACCGTGATGCTCATGGCGGCGGTATGGCGGTCCATGCCGTAGGCCGCCATGAAGATGGTCGGCGCGAAACTCTGCACACCGCCGAGCGCCATGGCGATGAAGAAGAAGAAGCCGAAACACAGCCAGATGCTCGGCAAGCGCAGGAAAGCGAAGATCGATTCCGCGCTGCCCGACACCTCACGCGCGTCGACCATCGACGCTGCCGCCGGTGCATCCAGCACGCCGCGATACAGCCATACCAACGCTATCATTGCGAGTGGCAGCAACGCGGCAGCGAATATCGCTACACGCCAGCCGAAGGGTGCCGCCAGACCGACCAGGAACACTGGCGCGCAAGCCCAGCCGAGACTGCCGGTCAGCCCGTGGGCCGAATAGGCCGGCCCTAAGCGTGGCACGCTCACGCGATGATTGATGAACCAGAAATCGACCGGATGGAACACGCAGTTGCCGAGCCCGGCGAACACCGCGCCGAGCAGAAAGCCGGCATAGCTGTGGCTGACAGCAAACAGCACCGCGGCGCTGGCCAGACAGCTGAGGCCGCCGACCAGGGTGGTGCGCGGGCCGTAACGGTCGACCACGAAGCCGGCCGCCGCCTGCCCGGCGCCTGACACCACGAACAACACGCTGAGAATGAAACCGAGTTGCGCGTAGCTCCAGCCGAACTCGGCTTTGATCCACGGAAACAGCGGTGCCAGTACCAGCTGAAAGAAATGACTGATCATGTGCGCCGCGCCGATCAGGGCGACGACCGCGGCATCGTCGCGCCACGGCACGGGATTGGTCGTTAGACTGTCGGCTGACGAACTCATATCGCGCGCTGCGCGCCAGCTTGCGCGAATTTCCTGTTGTCGGACATCATGGGTGGCAGTGCCGAGGCTGCGAATCGCAGCGCGCACCATAACCCGATGCCCGACACGAATCCACGCCGGCGCCGGGCGACTCGCCGCCCAAGCTCACCATTGATACACCCACGGAGATCCCGAATGAAAGCCATGCTCAGCACCGCCCCAGGCGGCCCGGCCACCCTGGTTTTAAGTGAACTGTCAGCGCCGACACCGGGCCCGGGGGAGGTGCGGATCCGGGTGCGCGCCTGCGGCGTGAATTATCCCGATACCCTCATCATCGAGGACAAATACCAGTTCCGACCGGCACGTCCCTTCGCGCCCGGCGGTGAAGTGGCCGGTGAGATAGACCAGCTCGGCGCTGGTGTCAGCGGCCTCAAGCTCGGCGATCGTGTGATCGCCATGCTCGGCCACGGCGGCATGGCTGAACAGGTGGTGACCAAAGCCTCCACAGTATTCGCCATGCCCGCCGGTATGCCGTTTGACGAAGCAGCGACCTTCATCCTGACCTATGGCACGTCCTATCACGCGCTCAAGCAGCGTGGCAGCTTGCAAGCCGGTCAGTCGCTGCTGGTGCTGGGCGCGGCCGGCGGTGTCGGCCTAGCGGCGGTGGAACTGGGCAAGGCCATGGGTGCGCGCGTAATCGCAGCGGTCTCAACCGCCGAGAAGCTCGCACTGGCCAAGGCCCATGGCGCCGAGTCGGGTAGGGTCTATCCGACCGGGCCTTTCGACAAAGACGGCTGCAAGGCGCTCGCCGGACTGTTCAAGGAGGCCTGCGGCGCGGACGGCGCGGATGTCATCTACGATGCCGTGGGTGGCGATTACGCCGAGGCTGCGCTGCGCGCCATCGCCTGGCAAGGACGTTTCCTGGTGGTGGGTTTTCCGGCCGGCATCCCGCGTATTCCGCTCAATCTCGCCTTGCTCAAGAACTGTGCGATCGTCGGTATTTTCTGGGGTGCGTGGACCGAGCGCGATGCGGCTGCCAGCGAGCAGAACAATCGCGAGCTGGTGGCGTTCTACCAGCAGGGCAAGATCAAACCCCACGTGTCAGGGCATTACCCGCTGGCCAAGGCCGGTGATGCGATCGCCGATCTAGCCGCGCGCAAGGCGCTCGGCAAGCTGGTGGTGATGATCGACGACTAGCGCTGCGCTTGGGGCATAATCGGCGCCGGACTGGCACAGCTGGTCCCCGGTCGCATGCGAGCGTACCGGACATCAGCGCAGTAGGGGGTCGCGAGCGGACAGTGCCCTGGCGGCGGCGCCGACCACCGGGAGAAATATGATCGACACACCGAAAAACCCGCGTCTTGAACTCGCTGCCGACAGTCCCCCCCAGGACCGCGTGTTCGCCGACCCGTCCACCGCTGGCGTCGATTTCCAGTTCGATGGCAAGACCGCTGCGGTATTCGACGACATGGTCGGCCGCTCGGTGCCGATGTACGACGAAATTCAGCGCCTGACGGTCGAACTGGCCTGTGACTTCGCCGTGCCGCGCACCCGTCTCTACGACCTCGGCTGCTCGACGGGCACCACGCTGCTCAATCTCGACGCAGCACTGCCGCCGGAGGTGTCCTTCATCGGTGTCGACAATGCGCCTGAGATGCTGGCCAAGGCACGCACCAAGTTCACTCAGCGCGGCGCGACCCGCGACATCGATTTTGTGACCGCCGATCTGCAACAGGATCGCGTCGTGGAGGACGCGTCAGTGGTGATCATCCTGCTTACCCTGCAGTTCATCCGTCCGCTCAATCGCGCCAATGTCATCCGACGTATCTACGACGGCATGCGTGATCAGGCCGCCCTGATCCTGGTCGAGAAGATCATCGTCGACAACGGTTTGTTCAACCGCCTGTTCATCCGCCACTACTACGACATGAAGCGCCGCAACGGCTATTCTGAATCCGAGATTGCCCATAAGCGCGAGGCCTTGGAGAACGTGCTTATCCCCTATCGTCCCGAAGAAAACATCGCACTGCTGCGCGATGTCGGTTTCAATCAGGTCGAGGAATTTTTCCGCTGGTACAACTTCAACGGTCTGGTAGCGGTGAAATAGCGTGACCAAGGGCGTCACCTCGCTCGCAGTCCACTATGGCCGCTGGCTGTTCAAGTATCGCAATAAAGTCTTCACGATCTTCCTGCTGAGCCTGCTGCTCGGCCTGCCGCCGGTGACGATCGGCCATAACGTGCGGCTCGACCGCTGGGTTGACTTGTTGGGCTTCGCCATCGCCGCCGCCGGGCAAGCATTGCGTGGGGCGGTGATCGGCTTGGAATACATCAAGCGCGGCGGCGTCAACAAGCAGCCCCATGCGGACACGCTGGTGACGGGCGGCATGTTCGCCCATTGCCGCAATCCCCTATACGTCGGCAATCTGCTGATCCTGGCTGGGCTGTTTGTG
>JANLSI010000135.1:0-2203 GCA_031362345.1 Pseudomonadota bacterium | reverse complement strand
GAGATGCCCTGGCGAATCAAACCGTCGGGGTAACGGGCATGAAAGCGCGAACCTTCGTTGTCCTTACCCATACGATTAACACGCATCGGCACCAGACTCATCATCTCCACACCGCCGGCAATCACCGCGTCATAGGCACCGGCGATCACGCCCTGGGCGGCGAAATCCATGGCCTGCTGGGCCGATCCGCATTTGCGATCGACGGTCACGGCCGGCAGCGATTCTGGCAGGCCCGCCGCCAACACCGCCTGGCGACCGATATTGCCCGCTTGCTCGGCAACCTGGATCACGCAGCCGGTGATGACGTCCTCGATCAAGGCCGGATCGATACCAGTGCGCTGCACCAGGGTCTCCAGCACGCTCGCATAGAGATTGACCGGGTGCAGGCTGGCCAGTGCGCCGCTTTCCCGCCCACGACCAAAGGGCGAACGCACTATATCGACGATGACGGCGCGACGCATGCTCATGGCTTCTTACGCAAGCTCAGTTCGAAGTCGGCCGACTTGATCTCGACCAGCGGCGAACGCGCGATGCTCATCAAGCGCCGCACCTGATCGAGTGCCGGCGAAGACAAATAAGGATAGGTGGTCTTGACCGGCCCGGCCATGCGCATCTTGTCCAGACCTTCACCGGCGACCAGTGCGCGCAGGATCAGCTCGTCGTCGTCCTCGGTACCGTATTCCTTGCGCAGTTCTTCGATGGTCGGCTGCGGCGGTGGATGGTCGGTCACCTGTTTGGCGCGCGGCGAGGCCATGATCATGTCCATGACATTGGGATCGATAGGCGCCGCCGTCTGACCGTAGAAGCCGGCCGCATACTGAATCACTTCGTCGGGAATGGACGCATAACGCTTGCCGCTGACGATGTTCAATACCGCGAGGGTGCCGACCAGCTGACTGAAAGGCGTCGCCATGCCGGGATAGCCGAGTTCCTTGCGCACCTTGGCGGTCTCGTTCAGCACGAGATCGAGCTTGTCGCTCATGCCGTGCTGCACGAGTTGCGCCTTCAAGGTGCCGACCATGCCGCCCGGCACCTGGTGCAGGATCGAGAGCACGTCGTACTCGGCGTATTGATTGACGAGGAAGCCGGCGGCTTTGCCGACCTTTTCGAAATGCTCGGCGACCGGCGCAAAGAGTTTGGTGTCGAGAGCATGAGTGTGGCCCTGCAATTCGATGTTGCGCACCATCACTTCCGTCGACGGCACCGACGGGCCATTGGCCAGCGGTCGGCTCGCGGTATGCAGGATGGTCACACCCAGCTCGATGCTGTCCAGATACGCCTTGGCCGACTGCCCGAGCAGATTATTGGAATGAAATTCGATGGGCTTGCCACGCGCCTTGGCGACGATGGCCGGCAACAGCGTCTGCATGCGTTCCTTCTCCAACACACCGGCCGTGTCGTAGAGCAGCAGGGTGTCAATGTCCGGCGACACCGAGAGTTCGTCGGCCTGTCGCGCGTAATATTCGTCGGTATGCACCGGCGAGAGCGTGAACATGATGGCGCCCGCCACTTCCGAGCCGAACTGCTTGGCAAGCTTGGCCAGACGCTTGGTCTTGTCGTTATTGAACAGCACGTCGTAGATCCAGAAGCTGCGCACACCGTGCACGTTCAGCTGGCGCATCCAGGCGTCCATCAAGGCATCGGGTGTGACGCCGAAGGTCACCGAGGCATTGGAGCGCATGCCACCGCGGATCGGTGTGCGCGGCATGGATTGCACCAGTAGATCGAGACCTTCCCAGGGATTCTCATGGCAGTACTTGATCAGACACTCGAACATCGAAGAGCCGGTCAGATCGATGACACGAAAGCCCGTGCGATCGAGTAGCGGCGACACCGGCAGCGCCATGCCGGCCTGCATGCGCATGCCCCACAGGCTCTGCTGCCCGTCGCGCATGGTCTCGTCCAGAAATTCAATGTGCGCCATGGTGGCTCCTCAAGCGTGGTCTTGCTGGAAGGCGGGCTGGACGTCCTGCTCCAGCCAGCGTGTATGAAACTTATTCGCAGCGATATCGCCCTGTGCGGCGATATAGCGCAACAGCGGGATATTGGTGGTCAGCCCGTGGATTTCGAAATTGGCCAGCGCGGCTTGCAAACGTTCCACCGCCGCCGGGCGGGAGTCGGCAGTGACGATCAGCTTCGCGATCATGGAGTCGTAATAAGGCGGCACCAGGTAACCGTCGCGGCAGTGGCTGTCGACGCGGAT
>JANLSI010000124.1:0-2086 GCA_031362345.1 Pseudomonadota bacterium | reverse complement strand
GTGCGCGCGATCACCGCCAAGGTGAACATCGCCAGCCAACCGGCGAATTTCGACCATTCCGCCGATTCGATATCCGCCACCGCCGGTGTGACCACACAGGCCGCGTCGATGGCGGCTGCAATCGCAACCGGATCCGGCCCGCGATAGCCGGGCAGGGCACCGAGCGGCATGCGCACATTGCGCGTGAAGGACACTTCACCGCCAGGTAACAGTTCGCCGCTGACATTGGCCATGCAGCCGAGCACGCGCTCACGGCCATACGTAGCCGCCAGCTGTTCGTTCTTCATCACGCCGTTGGCGACCGAGAACACCGCCGTCGGTTTGAGCCTGCCCAACGCCGCCAGCGCCTCGTCCATCTGATAGGTTTTGACGGTGTAGATGAGGATGCCCGGTGCTTCTATAGGTGTGCCGGGTTCGACCACGATGCAAGCCAGATCCAAATCGCGCAGACCGCGCACACGCAGGCCATGGTCGGCGAGCTGACGGGCACGTGCACCCCGCGCAACCACGGTGACCGGGTGGCCGGCCGCGATCAGATGGGCAGCGAGGATAGTGCCGAGCGCACCGGCGCCGACGATGGTGAATTGCATGGTGTGGATACTCCCCTGTCGCGAATGACCCACAGTATACGAAGGCCATCGCGCAGCTGGGCGCTCTGTGCCGCATCCTGGTATTGCCAGTTGCAGTGCTTAAGTTCACCGTAGGGCAATGAACGCCGCCTTCAAGATGCCGCCCGGTCTGCGCCAGCACCCTGTGGTGCAACTGCTGCGCTATTCGTTCTGGCCGCTGCAATTTCTGGAAGATTGCGCGCGGCTCGGCGAGACCTTCAGCGTGCGCCTGGCCGGCTTCGGCCACATGGTGCAGCTGACCCGCCCCGACGATATTCGCGAAGTATTCCGCGGCGACCCGACGGTATTGCACGCCGGCGAAGGTAATGTCCTGCTTGCGACCCTGGTCGGTGAGAGCTCGGTACTGGTGCTGGACGACGAACCCCATGGGCGCCAGCGCCGCAGGCTGCTGCCACCGCTCAAGGGCGAGCGCATGCGCACATTTTTCGACGCCATGCGCGACGAGACCCTGGCCGTCGCCGAACAATGGGCTGCCGCCGGCGAGGTGCGCGCCGATACCGCCATGCAGGGCGTGACTCTGCGCGTGATCCTGCGCGCCGCGCTGGGCATGGATTCCGGCGTGGCCTTCGAAGATCTGCAAGCGAGCATGGGGCGATTGTTGCGCGA
The DNA here is from genome assembly GCA_031362345.1 of Pseudomonadota bacterium. Lineage (GTDB taxonomy): Bacteria > Pseudomonadota > Gammaproteobacteria > JADJYF01. The sequence goes on along the minus strand of JANLSI010000124.1, from coordinate 851 downwards.
GGTGCGCCATCCACTGGTGCTGGTGTTGTGGAATCTGTTTCCGCCTCAGCGGTTCGAAAATTCGCGCATCCTGCCGTTCTATCGCTTGCGCCGCCGTTTCGACGCACGGCTATACGAAGTCATCGCCGCCCAGCGTGCGCTGCCGGCAGCGGCGCGGCCACCCTGTGTGCTAAGCGATTTACTCGCGGTCGCCGACGACGACGGCCGTGGCATGAGCGATGTCGAACTGCGCGACGCCATCGTCACCATTCTCGCCGCCGGTCACGACACCACGGCCTTGTCCCTAGCCTGGGCCTTGGAGCAGATGGTACCCAGGCCCGACGTGGTGGCGCGCATCGAAGACGAATTGCAGCGTGTCTGCGGTGACGGCCTGCCCGGCCCCGAACATCTTGGACAACTCGACTATCTCGACGCTGCCATCCGCGAAAGCCTGCGCCTGCGCACCATCCTGCCCTTCGTCGTGCGGGTCTTGAAAGCGCCCTTCACTGTGGGCGGCGTGACCTATCCACGCGGCGTGGTACTTTGCCCCTCGATACATCTACTGCATCAGCGCGCTGAGCTCTATCCCGAACCGCGCGCATTCCGTCCCGAGCGTTTTCTGGAACGCAAATACGCCGCCCACGAATGGGACCCCTTCGGTGGTGGCAATCGCGCCTGCTTGGGCCAGGTATTTGCCCTGTATGAAATGAAAGTGGTGCTCGCCACCTTGTTCAGCGTGCTGCGAATGACGCGACCCGCGGGTGCACTGTCACGACCGGTGCGACGCGGCATTTCGGTCGGGCCCAGCGATGGCACGCGGCTGACGGCGGTGAAACGCCTTTGATCCTAGTGCTGGGCAGTTGTGGGTCCGA
>JANLSI010000096.1:0-3497 GCA_031362345.1 Pseudomonadota bacterium | reverse complement strand
ACATCGACGTCGATGTCGAACGCATCACGGTGCCGGGTTCCTCCATGCTCGCTATCACCATCGCGGCGCAGATGACCCTTAGTCATGGCGACCACGGCCTGATCGTCACACCCCATTGGCCGAATATCGATCGCGCTTTTCAAGTCACCGGCGCGAGTTACAGCACGGTGCGCCAGCGCTGGAGTAAAACAGGCTGGACGCTTGCGCTGGACGATCTGCGCGCCGCCGTGCGGCCCAACACCCGCGCCTTGTTCGTGAACAGCCCCTGCAATCCAACGGGCTGGGTGATGCCGCGCGCCGCGCAAGAAGCGCTGCTGGCCTTGTGCCGCGAGCGCGGCATCGTGATCATCGCCGACGAGGTCTATCACCGCACCGTATTCGATGGCGAAGTGGCGCCGTCTTTTCTGCAGGTGGCGGCTGACGATGATCCGGTGATCGTGGTGAACGGTTTTTCCAAGGCTTTCGCCATGACCGGCTGGCGGCTGGGTTGGATGGTGACGCCGCGACGGTATGCAACCCAGATGGCGGTGTTGTCGGAATGCTTCAACACCGGCGCGCCGTCCTTCGTGCAGCGCGCCGGCGTGGTGGCCTTGCAGCAGGGAGATGAGGTGGTGGCGCGCCTGCGCGCCCAGTACCGTGCCGGCCGCGACACGGTGATGGAGATCCTCGGCGCCCATCCGCGCATCGAGTTGGCAACACCTGAAGGTGCCTTTTACGCCTTTCCGCGTATCGCCGGTTTACGCTCGTCGCTGGCCTTCGCCGCAGGCGTGCTCGCAGAAGAGAACGTCGGGCTGGCGCCGGGTTATACCTTCGGCCCCGCTAACGACGAGCATTTCAGACTGTGTTTTGCGCAATCACCGGCGCGTCTGCGCGAGGCCCTGCAGCGCATCGTGCGCTATATCGACCGGCACGCCGACGCGCTGGGCTGAGGCGCGGCTCAAACGCGTAGCGTGTGGCGTTTGAGCCAGGCCTTTTGCAGGCGCGCGAGGCCCAAGACTTGCAGATAATCGGCCCCGATCTGGGCGGCGGCGGGTGCCGCCAGCGGCTGTTGCGGCTCGCCCAGATGTTCGAGCACGAGGTTTGCACCGCACAGCGTCTGACTTGTGTTCCAGGCGTTCGGCAATGCGACGGTGTAGAGGCCCGCCGCGCTGGCTGCCGCCACACCCGCAGCGGAATCCTCGAACGCTACACAATTCGCCGCCGGCTGGTCGAGATGGGTGAGGGCGAGCTTGAAAATGTCCGGCGCCGGTTTGCGCTGGGCACAGTGCTCGCCGTCGGCCAGCACCCGAAACCAGCCACGCGCCTGGTCGCCGAGATTAACGCTAAGCAGGGCGTCGATATTGGCCGGCGAGGTCGAGGACACCAAGGCCAGATCGAGACCGGCGGCGCGCGCTTCCACGAGGAGCCGCGCAATCCCCGGCCGCAGATGGACGCGACCCGCGCTGACGAATTCGGCATAGAGTCGGGTCTTGGTCCGATGCAGGGCCGGTACCAGGCGCAGCAGGCGTGCGCGTTCGACACTGCTTATGCTGTGGCTACGGATAGCGTAGCGCAGGCGTTGTTGGCCGCCGCTCACGGCGAGCAGCGCGGCGTAACGCTGGTGGGTCCAATACCAGCCAAGTCCGTGCAGGGCGAAGGCCGCGTTGTAGGCGGATCGATGGGTTTCCTCGGTGTCGGCGAGCGTGCCGTCGACGTCGAATACCAGGGCTTTCAGCATTGCCGTCCTCCACGCGTGGCGTTTATGGCGAGCGCAGGGCCGTTGCGCCTAGCGGATCACAGTTTGGCCAGTGTCAGCGCCACAACGCTTGGACGGGACGGGCTAGCTTGCCTACCATCACGCCATGACTCGCTTCAATCAATTTCATCCGCGCGCGGTGCTGGCCGTGTCGCTCTCGCTGTGCGCGGTGGTCAGCATGGTGCAAGCCGCCACTCCGGCGGCCATCAAGCTCACCGCCGAGGTCGGTCCCGGTTTCACCATCACCCTCAAGAAGGGTAACCACCGCGTGGTGTCACTGAAGAAGGGCGCTTACATCATTACTGTGCGCGACCGCGCCAGCAATCACAACTTTCATCTGCGCGGGCCGGGCGTGAATCGCAGTACCTCGGTCAAGGCCGTCGCCACCCGCATCTGGCCCGTGACGCTCAGGCCTGGCACCTACACCTATCTCTGCGACCCCCACGCCAACCGCATGAAGGCCTCGTTTCAAGTCACGCGCTGAGCAGCGCCGCCTAGAACGGTATGTCGTCGTCGAACACCGGTTCGTGGGTCGACACCGGCGCTTCGTCGTCGCGCGCTTTGCTACGCCCGCTGCCGCTACCACCGCCTTCGGCCTCCACGCTCCACACGTCGAGACTATTGAAGAATTTCACTTCGCCTTGCTTGCTGGTCCACTCGCGGCCACGCAGGCTGAAGTCGACGCGGACCTGGTCACCCGGCTTGAAGGCGTCGACCGCAGCGACGCGATCGCCGGTCAACTGAAACAACACGAACTGCGCGTATTGCGATTTATCGCTGAGCTCAAGCACGAACTCGCGCTTCTGAAAACGATCGGTGACCTGTTTGGTCTCGAAGATGGCGTGCAGACGCCCACTGACTTGTATACCCATGGCGCGCAGCATAGCCGCAAGCGCGGGGCAGGCACAATCAAGAGCAAGACCGGAATCAAGCCTGCGAACAGATCAGCGCCTTGACCTGGTCGAATGCGACATCGGCCAACGCCCACAATTCCTCGTCGCTCCTATCCTGGATCGGATGGGCGACGAACAGGCTGTCGGCATGGAAGCCCCAGGCTTCACCTTGCGCGCTCGCCGCAGCGCGAAACGCTTCTGAGGCGACGAAACCGCCGGCCACACCGCGACTGTCGAGTTCTCGTATGTCCTGCAAACTGCACGACGTACAGGAGCCTCAGTCGGCCAGGCCTTCGATCACCACGTCGCAGTCAGATGCGATCTGCTGCAGCAGATCGACCGGCGCGGGACGGGCGAAGGTCGGCTTCTTGTAGCGTTTGACTGTCAAGCCTTGCGCGCCGAGCAGATTCGCGAGGCGATCTAAGAACACGTCACCCCGTGCCTTTGAAATATCGAGCAGGCCGATGGTGAGTCCGCTGAGCGTCGCGGGCTTGGCGAGCGGCGCGCGCATGAGCGGCGCGAACTCACCGGTTGGGTCGTAGAGCAGGTCAGTCATGGTCGTATCTCCCGTGTAACAGGGTCGGTACCAAGCTCGCCCTTCATGAGCCAGCCCGGAATGATGGCGGAAAACATCCCGGCGGGACCGCCGGCGCGCACCAGGGTCAGACCACCGGCGCGAAATTTCGGACGCATGCCGGTATCGTTCTGCGGCGTGGCGTCAAGCGTCGTGCCCATGCGCAGATCGAGACCTTGCACTTGGGTCGCCGCCTGCAAGGCACTCACGGCGTCGGCTTTGCTCCAGCCCGCGAGATCGAACACGCGACCATGTTCGGGGCTGATCACCACCACCGCATCGGCGGCGTTCGCCA
>JANLSI010000088.1:0-2118 GCA_031362345.1 Pseudomonadota bacterium | reverse complement strand
GTTGTTCGAGCATGGTAAGGACACCGGTTCCCGTCCGGGTCAGGTGCTGCGCTCCGGTCGCGCCTAAGCTTAAGGAGACTTCATGCGCGCCCTCGTCTGTCATGCCTGGGGCGCGGTCGAAGACCTCGTCGTAGCTGATCTGCCGGCACTGACGCCGGCAGATCAACAAGTCTTGATCAAAGTGGCCGCCACGGCAGTCAACTTCGCCGACACCATCATGGTCGGCGGTACCTATCAAACCAAACCGCCGCTGCCCTTCGCACCCGGTCTTGAGACTGCCGGCACAGTGCTGGCAGTGGGCGCCAAGGTCACGCGCTTCAAGCCTGGTGATCGTGTCATGGCCTTGCTCGCCTATGGTGGGCTGGCCGAGCAGGCGCTGGCCGCCGAGAGCGACACCTGGGCGATTCCCGTCGGTATGAGTTTCGACGATGCAGCGGCCTTTCCGGTCGCCTATCTGTCCTCCGATGTGGCGCTGCGCTGGATGGGTCGACTCACCGCCGGTGAAACCTTGCTGGTGCTGGGTGCGGCCGGCGGCGTGGGCTTAACTGCCGTAGAAATCGGCAAGGCGCTGGGCGCGCGCGTGATCGCTGCCGCCAGTACAGCCGAGAAGCTCGCGGCAGCGAAAAGTCGTGGCGCCGATGACTTGATCAACTACAGCGAACAGGATCTCACTGCGGCAGTCATGGCGCTCACCAACGATCGCGGCGCCGACGTGTGCTTCGATCCGGTCGGTGGTGCGCTGTTTGACAAGGCGTTGTCGGCCTTGGGCTGGGGCGGTCGCATCGTGCTAGTCGGTTTCGTCGGCGGCATACCGCAGATCCCCGCCAATCGCCTGCTGGTCAAGAACCGCTCCGCGCTCGGCTCGTCATTGCGGCATTTCCGTTGGCACGCCTACGACCAGCTGACGACCTCGGTCGAGACGCTGTTCGAGTGGTATTCGCAGGGCAAACTGCGACCGATGATCACGCGCGAATTCAAACTCGATGAAGGTGTCGAGGCTTTGAAGTTGCTGACCGGGAGGCAGGCCATGGGGCGGATATTGGTGCGGCCTTGAGGAGCATTCGTCACCAGTCTCTGGAACGAATGTCCGAATGAATTCGGACCCACAACGTAGCGCTGCTTCTAGCCCACCGGTTTCTTCTAAATCTCTTTCTCAGTAAAGAGACCCGGCAACTCATTGCGCTTGAGTTTGCCCGTTGAGGTCAACGGCAACACCGCCGCATCCACGAAACGAAAATGCCGCGGGGTCTTATAGGCAGCGAGCGTCGCGCGGCAATGGGCAGCGAGTTCAGCTTCGCTGACCTCGACACCCTTGCGCGTGACGATCACCGCCGCCAAGGCCTCGTCGAGACGCGCATCAGGAATGCCCGTCACGAACGCAAGTTCGACGGCTGGATGACTGGCAAGCACTTCCTCGACTTCGGCCGGCGCGACATTGATGCCACCGGTTTTGACCAACTCCTTCAAACGCCCGCGATAGAACAGATAGCCCTCTTCGTCGAGCATGCCCAGATCGCCGGTACGGAAGAACCCATCGACCGTGAAGGCTTCGGCGGTGCGCACCGGATCGTGCCAGTAACCCGGCAGCACATTACCCTTCAAGGTGATTTCACCGACCGTGCCGGGCGGCAGGGTGGCGCCGCTCGCCGCCTCGATAATGCGGATCTCAACGCCACCGAGTGCCTGACCGACGGTCAACAAGCGTTTCTCCAAGGGCAGCCTGGCGTCGGTCACGGTGGAATTGCCATAGGCTTCGGTTAGGCCGTAGACATTACAGATCTTCTCCACGCCAAGTGTCGCCACCCGTCGCACCTGTTCTGGCGTACCGATGGTCACGCCAGTGCGCAAGGAACTGATGTCGTGATCAGCGCGTTGTGGATGCTCCCATAATGCGAGCGCCATATTCGGCGTGCCGTAGAACACCGTACAACGCTCGGCCTCGATCACGCGCAAGGCTTCGCCAGCATCGAAATGATGTTGAAGTACGATGCTCGCACCGTGGGTCATGACCGCATACAGGGCATTCACGCAGGCCAGTGACCAGAACAGCGAAACCGCCAGCCACAACTTGTCGTCGGCCACCAGCTGCTGGCGTTCGCCGATTTCCCACATGTTGTC
>JANLSI010000044.1:0-1847 GCA_031362345.1 Pseudomonadota bacterium | reverse complement strand
CCGTCAGCGGTTTCGGCATGAGCGAAACCTGGGCCTATATCTCCTGCGACAATCCGTCCTCGACTCGCGAACAGCGTGTGCATGCCTCGGGCTATCCGATGAACGACTTCGAGTTCCGTGTGGTCGACGTCGAGACCGGTTGCGATAAGCCCGACGACCTGCCGGGCGAACTACTGGTGCGTGGCTATACCGTCATGGACTGCTACTGGGACAAACCCGAGGCCACGGCCGAAGCGATCGACAAAGATGGCTGGTTTCATACCGGCGACATGGCCAAGCGCCGGACCGACGGCTACTTGGTCTTCATGGGCCGTTACAAAGACATGTTGAAAGTCGGCGGCGAGAACGTCTCGCCAGCCGAAGTCGAAGCTTACCTGCGGGTGATGGACGAAGTGCGCGACGCGGCGGTAGTAGCTTATCCCGATCAGCGTCTGGCCGAAGTGCCGGTTGCTTTTGTGATTAAGGAGCAGGGCTTCGACATCACCGCCGAGGCGCTGCTCGAACGCATGCATGGCCGCATCGCAAGCTTCAAGATCCCGAAGCATGTGATTTTCGTCGACGCCTACCCGATGACCTCGAGCGGCAAGATACGCAAGGTCGAATTGAGGGCCGAGGCACGCAAGATCCTCGGCTGAGGATTGGTCGGCGCTGCGGCGTAGGGCACTTTTGTCGATTGTTTACCGGATACGGGCCGCAATGACGTGCTAGGGTTGCGATCGTGAAGATTCGCAAACCATGGACGGGTAGGACCGCCCTTAGCGCGTTCGCGGCGCTGGGCTCGTTTCTCCTACTAAGCGCGAGCCCGCTGCCGGCGCTGGCCGGGCCGGGGCTGGCGGCAAGCTTCCTGTCCTCGGGGATCAGCGAAGCCTTGAACGATCTTGGCTACTTCCTCGATTCCCCGCCTCCCACCGGCAGTATCAACTTAAACTCTAGTGTCGGCGACACGTTGTTTGGCTGCGCCCGTTGCCTGTGGTCGGTGAGTCTGTCCGGTGCGCAGGATGGCGCCGAGACCGGCGCGACCGTATTGTCGAGTCAGGACAACGACCTGCAGCTCGCGCCTATCGTCCTGACTGGCGCGACCGAGACCCACGGCCCGCGTTCAATCAAGTTTAAAGTCACAACGCCGCGCATCCTCGATGGCCAGCAGCACAGCTCCAACATCAAGGTATTCACCCTCGAACTGGGTGCCGCGCAGCCTGACACCGCGCTTGAGCCCGGCAGCTATGCCAACGCCAGCGCGGACCCAAATACCGCTACGCCGGTGCTCGATGTCTTCCTTGGCGTAGGCAGCTGCCACAGTGCCACGCGCAGCTTCGTGGTCGATGAACTGGTCTACGTCGACGCGCAACTTGCTAAGCTCACCGCCCATTTCCAATGCGGCACGCGCTTCGCTGGTGTGCTGCACTACGATGACGCACTCTTGTCCGGCACCGAGACCGTGCTGGTACGGGGCCGGGTATGGGAAGACGAAAACCGCGACGGTATGCAGGCCGGCGATGGCCTGAATGCTCCGGACCCGGTGCTGAGTGACGTACGGGTCGATTTGTTCAGTGCCGGCCTGCGCATCGCGCAGACCATGAGCAAGGGAGGCGACTTCAGTTTCATGGTACCGGCGGGCAACTATCAGGTCGGCGTCGCGACACCGCGCGGTATGCAGGTAACCCTGCGTGACGTCGGTGGCGATGAATCGCGCGACAGCGACATCGACCCCGTCAGCGGGCGCAGCGACGTGTTCGATACAAACACTGGCACACCCGCCGGGGTCACCATCGGTCTGTCCCGCCCCGGCGGTCAACCTACACTGCCGCTGCTGAGTAATGTTGTCCAGCCGCTCCTGGCCCTGTAAC